>NZ_JBJXIB010000081.1:0-27139 GCF_046115965.1 Janthinobacterium sp. CG_23.3
GGGTTGTTTTTTCAAGGGTGGGGGGGGTGGAAAGGCGGGGGGGGGGGGTTTTTGTGTCCGTGGGGGGTCTTGTTCCCCCCCCGGGCCACCGGCCCGGGGGCGCGCAGCCCCCGGGCCTTTTTACGCCCGCGAATGTCCCATTTTAAACAAGCGCCCGCCTTTCGACGAATTTGCGAAGATTTTTGACTTGCCGGCGTCGATAGGAATAGTGTCGCCTTACCCGGCGTTTCCGCTGCGCACACGCCGACATGAACCACGCGTTCTGCAGACGGCCGCATTGGGCCCACAACCATGTCAAATAACAATACCCCCGGAGATTACATGAACTTACGTCAGACCTTGCTTGCAGCAGCTATCGGCGCCCTGCCCATGATGATGGCGGCCCAGGCGCATGCCGCCGGCCCCTTCATGATGGCCGCCCCGGTGGCCCAGATGTCGCCGCAGGAAAGCGCCGGCCTGGTCGCCAAGCTGTCCGCGCAACACGGCAAGGCCGGCTTGAACGCCGACCACGGCTTCGCCGTCGGCACGCAGCACCCCGGCGTCGCCGGCACCCGGATCAGCCGCGCCCAGCACACCTTCAAGGGCCTGCGCGTGTTCGGCTCGGAAACCGTGGTCGTCACCGACAGCGCCGGTGCCATCGTCAGCGAATCGGTGTCGGACCGCCGCGCCGGCCTGGGCAACGGCGCCGGTAACGCCCTCGACGGCCGCGGCAACACCCAGCTCGACGTCAATCCGACGCTGAACCAGATCGGCGCGATCGACCTGGTGGTCAAGGCCGTCGCCCCGCGCGGTATCCACCAGACGGCGCCGTCGGCCGAGCTGCTGGTCTGGCCGGTGATGAAGTCGGTGCGCGTCGCCGACGCCCTGAGCAAGTCCGAGAGCGCCCTCAACGCGCTTGACATGGAAAACGTCGTCGAACGTTACGAACTGGCCTATCTGGTCAAAACCCGCATGACCAGCGCCAACAAGCCGGTGTTCTTCGACACCGTCGTCAGCGCCCGGGACGGCCGCGTGCTGGCCCAATGGTCGGCGCTGCAAACCGTGGTCGGGACCGGCAACAGCCAATACAACGGCGCCGTGCCCATCAACACCACGCTGAGCGGCACCACCTACTCGATGAAGGACGCCACCCGCGGCGTCGGCGGACCGTACGGCGGCATGGCCATCACCAACGTCAACCACGGCAGCAGCGGCGGCAGCGTCTACACCAACACCAGCAACACCTGGGGCGACGGCCAGCAATATCTGGCCGGCGGCAGCACCACCAACGCCAACGGCCAGACCGCGGCCGTGAACGCCATGTGGGGCTTGATGAACACCTACGACATGCTGAAGAACACGCTTGGCTGGAGCAGCCTGGACGGCAACAACACCGCCTCCTACATCGGCGTCCACTTCAAGACCGCCGAGGACAACGCCTACTACGACGACACCTGCAAATGCATGTACATCGGCGACGGCAACACCATGTTCAAAAACCTCGGTTCGATCGACGTGATCGGCCATGAAATGGGCCATGGCGTCACCGCCGCCACCTCCAACCTGGTCTACACCGCCGAATCGGGCGGCTTGAACGAATCGAGCTCGGACATCAGCGGCGAGGCCGTCGAAGCCTACGCGCGCGCCGGCGGCACCGGCGCCACCATCCCGAACAGCGGCAACGACTGGATGATGGGCAGCGAAATCAGCAAATCCGGCCAGCCGCTGCGCTGGATGTACAAGCCAAGCAAGGACGGCACCAGCCCGAACGCCTGGAGCAGCACGCTGAAGAACCTGAACGTGCATTACAGCAGCGGCCCGAACAACCGCATGTTCTACTTCCTGTCGCAGGGTTCGAACGCCACCACCACCAGCGACTACTACAGCTCCTACCTGAACAAGGCGCCGCTGGCGATGACCGGCATCGGCACCGACAAGGCCTACCGCATCTGGTTCAAGGCCCTGACCACCAAGTTCACCTCGTCGACCGACTACGCCGACGCGCGCAACAAGGTGCTGCTGGCGGCCGAGGAACTGTACGGCGCCACCAGCAAGGAAGCGACCGCCGTGAAACGCGCCTACGCCGCCATCAACGTCGGCCTCGACGTCGATGAAGGCACCGTCGTGGCGGGCACCGAGCGCCTGCTGAACGGCGGCTTCGAGTCCGGCGCCACCAGCTGGACCGGCAGCACCGCCACCATCGGCACCTTCACCGGCCAGAGCGCCTTTGAAGGCAGCAAGTACGCCTGGTTGGGCGGCAAGGGCGTCAGCACCTCGCAATCGCTGTCGCAAAGCGTGGCTATTCCAAGCACCGCCACCGCGGCCAGCCTGAGCTTCGCGCTGCACATCGACACGGCCGAAAGCGGCACGACCGCCTACGACAAGCTGGTGGTGACCGTGAAGAACACGGCCGGCACCGTGCTCGGCACCCTGGCCACCTACAGCAACGCCAACGCCGCCACCGGCTACCAGAGCCGCAGCTTCAGCCTGCTGGCCTACAAGGGCCAGACCGTGCAGATCTCGTTCGCCATGACGGAAGACTCGTCGATGCAAACCTCGTTCGTGGTCGACAAGGTCAGCGTGCTGGCGCAGTAATACCGCTTACCGCCCCGCGCACTCCGCGGGGCGGTCGCCAAGCGGCGAAGCCGGCCCCGGACGCCGGTCATGCCGCCAATACGCTAAGGTTCGACACTTGGTAACATTGGCGTCCAACTGCCGCCCAACAGCGCCCGCCCGGCCGACTCGGCAATCCGATCGGAGAGCGCCTCGCTGGCGACTGCGCGACGACCTGTGCGCCGCCCGCCCCAAGGAGATCCACGATCTCAGATCATTAGCGCACCTATGCGAACCTGAACCCGGATTTTTCGAGCGGTAAGTGCGTGACGCGCTTGCCTGTTGCCGCGAACAAGGCGTTGGTAATTGCCGGTGCAAGCGGCCCAACCGATTCCTCACCCGCGCCGCCCGGCACCTCACCACTTTCCAGAATAACGATATCGACCGGCGGCATGTCGGCCAGGCCAATCAGCCGGTAGTCATGGAAGTTCGACTGTTCGACCGCGCCGTCACGCACGGTTATCTCGCCGAAAAAAGTTGCCGACAAGGCGAACACGATCCCACCCTCGACCTGGGAACGGATATTTTGCGGGTTGATCGCCACGCCGCAGTCGATGGCGGCGGTGATCTTGTGCAGTTTGACGTGCGACGTGGCGTCAACCGACAGCTCGACGACGATGGCCACATAACTGCCATTCGCGCAGACCAGCGCGACACCGCGGTGGCGCCCCGCAGCCGCTGGACTAGTCCAGCCCGCACGCTCGGCAGCCGCGTCCAGGGTACGGCGCCCGCGGCTGCCGACGGTCAGCAGCTTGTGGCGGTAAGCGATCGGATCGACCTTGGCCTGGTGCGCCAGCTCGTCGATGAAGCTCTCGTACGCGAAGGCGTTTTGCGACGTCGCGACCGAACGCCAGTAGCCTACCGGTATCCCCGCATCCATCGTCGTAACCCGGAACAGGGTGGCGCCAATGTTGTAGTACCTGGGCAGTTCGCCGACTGCGCTCGGGTCGACCGGCTTTCCCATGGCGCGCTCGTCGCCGTTGCGCGAATAATCGAATAATGATTCGCAGGCACTGTCGACGCGCAGCGCGACCGGCATGCCTTGCGCGTTCACGCCCGTCTTGAGCTTGATGGCGACGGCGGGACGATAGAAGTCGTGCCGCATGTCCTCCTCGCGGCTCCAGATCAATTTGACCGGTTGGCCTACAGCCCTCGCGATCAGCGCCGCCTGCACCGCAAAGTCGAATTCGACGCGCCGGCCAAAGGCGCCGCCGGATAAAGTCGTGTGGATAGTGACCGCCTCCGGCGCGAAGCCGAGCGCCTGCGCAACGGCGTTGCGCGAGTTCGACTGGGTTTGTGTCGGCAGCCACAGTTCGGCCTTGTCGGCGCTCACATGGGCTGTCGCGTTCATCGGCTCCATCGGCGCGTGACACAAGAAAGGCACGGTGTAGAGCTGTTCGACGCTGCGCGTGGTGTTGCTCGTCGCGGCGTCGTAAGCGGCCATGGCCTTTTCCGCGGTCGAATTACGCGGCGGGAAAACGACACCGCCGGCCTTGACCGCCGCCTGGAGCGAGGCGTTGTAAGCGCTCGACGTATGCTTGCTCGCCTTGGTTAAATCCCATTCCGGCTTGAGTGCGTCGAGCCCCTTCCTGGCGCGCCAGTAACCGTCGGCGACGACGGCGACCGCGTTATCGAGCCGCACCACGCGCACAACGCCGCGTATCCCAAGCGCCGGCTTGACATCAACCGAGGCCAGACGCCCGCCAAAGTGGGGGCATTGCAGGACAGTGGCAACCAGCATGCCCGGCACCTTGACGTCGATGCCAAAGCCCGCGCTGCCGTCAACCTTGCCCGGCAAGTCAAGGCGCGCAATGTTCTTGCCCATGTGGCGCCAACGCTCTTTCGGCATCAAGGCCGGGTTTTCCGGCGCCGGCTTGCCCGCCGCTTTAACGACAAGCCGCGCGTAGGCCAGCCGCTTGCCGCTTGGCTTGTGTAGGACCTGGCCGCTGTCCGTGTCGCATTCGCCGGCCGGCACTTTCCATTCGTCGGCGGCAGCGCCGATCAGCATCGCGCGCGCCTGTGCACCGGCCTTGCGCAATGGCGCAAACTGGCGCGCCACGCCGCCGCTGCCGTAGGTCGCGTATTCACCCCAGCCCGCGTTGAAGAATTGCGCCTCGACCGGGGCCATCTCGATGCGCACGCTGCGCCAGTCCAAATCGAGTTCATCGGCCAAAATCTGAGCGATGGCGGTGCCGGTACCCTGGCCGATTTCACTGCTGTTTGAAAGGATGGTGACGCCACCGTCGGCGGCGATGCGCACCCAGCCTTGAAGCGCGGTTTGCGTCGCCGAGGCCGGTGACGTCGCGGCGCCAGCCGACACCAGCGCGGCCGGTGCAATCGCCAGCAGGATGCCGCCGGCAGCGGCGCTCTTGAGGAAGTCGCGGCGCGAAGCCGCTTTCATGCCTGCTCCGCCACGCTCATGCCGGCAGCGCGCTTGATGGCGCGCCGTATGCGGTTGTAGGTGCCGCAACGGCAAAGATTGGTCATCGTGGCGTCGATGTCGGCGTCGCTTGGTTTTGGATTTTCCTTGAGAAGGGCCGCCGCGGCCATCAGCATGCCGGACTGGCAGTAGCCGCACTGCGGCACCTGTTCGGCGATCCACGCCTGTTGCAGGCGGTGGCTCCGGTCCGGCGAGAGCGATTCGATGGTGTTCACGCGCGCCTTGCCAACGGCCGACAACGCTACCGTGCAACTGCGCGCCACCTGGCCGTCGAGGTGGACGGTGCAGGCCCCGCAGATGCCGATGCCGCAGCCGAACTTGGTGCCGGTCAGGCCCAGGCAATCGCGCAGCACCCATAGCAGCGGCGTGTCGGCGTCGGCGTCCACCTGGTGTGAAGTGCCGTTGATGCTGACGCAATAGGACATGCCTGACCTTCGAAAAATGTGGAATCACCTCAACCCGGGCGAGGCGAAAAATGCATTTAAGCACAGTACGAAAAGTCGGTCAAACATCAGGCGACAGATGGCGGTTTCATGGGAACAGACTGGACGACATGCAAAGCATCTGGACGTTCAGTTGACATCGTTGTCGCGTAAGCGATACACGATAATGCGCAACGCGATATACCTTCCGCAACAGCAATACGACGGCAAATACAGCCCTCAGTGTCCAGACTGCGGCGTAAATGAAGCGAGTACGGTACCGCCATTTGCGACATTCAGGCTTGTCCTGGAGGCAGCGGTCAGCGGCTCATGTGCCTAGGCGCACGAGACTGCTGCAACGTCGAGTACTGGATGCCAGTCAAAGGGAAGGATTGCCGTAACAGAAACGCCGAACCCCGCGCACGAACAGACGACCTACGGCGGCGGCTGAGCTGTAACGTTGGAATCCACTCCACTTTCCATTTTCCCAACGTCCGCTATAGGACGGCAGCGGCCGTTCCTTGACTTGCAGAACGCCGTCAACGGCGGCACCGGATTCCCGAATTTTTGTGGATTTCCACGCCTATCTTTTCATAACGATATGTTTTCTACAAGAACGGTAATGTGAAGCCTTCCATAACCGTTCCACCGCACCGCCAACCCCGTTCCCGCCCGGAATGTCCAATTCTGGACATTCCGGGGTTTTCCGACGAAATTTCGAAGATTTTTGACTTGCCGCAGCCGATAGGAATAGTGTCGTCCTACCCGGTGTTTGCGCTATCGCCCATACCGAGATGCCTGACCCGTTTTTACTTCCTCTCTCGGAGCTTTCATGAACTTTCGCCAGACCTTGCTTGCCGCGGCTATCGGCGCCCAGCCCATGACGACGCCGGCAGACACCGCGCAGTAAGCGCCGCGCGCACGCCGCCGGGCGGCCACAAAATAAACCTTAAAACAACATTGCTTTTTACTCATGCCGGGTCTAAGGTTGGGTTGTTGCATTCGCAGCATTGCCGGCTTGTTGAGAACATTTTTCCGATTGCTATTCATCGATGCCTAAACAGAATTCGCGCAGCGACCGCAGCCCGTCGCCCCCGGCCCCGCATGTTGCCAGCGTCGCCAGCCTGAGCGCCTGAGGCGGCGATGCAGTTCCAACTCCAGGTGCAGGGCGCCGGCCGCCGCCAGGCCATCGCCATTGAAGCGGCCAGCGAAGCCGAGGCGATCCGCCAGGCCGCCCGCAACGGCTGGCGCGTGCTGGCCATCGCCGGCGCCCAGGCCGACGCGCCGGCCGCCGCCGGCGTCAGCAAGCACGCCTTCCCGCTGCTGCAATTCAGCCAGGAGCTGCTGGCCCTGCTCGAAGCGGGCCTGAACCTGAGCGAGGCCATGGCCACGCTGCACAACAAGGAAAACCGCGCCGGCGCCAAGGCGACGCTGGCGGCGATCCTGCGCACGCTGCAGCAGGGTAAAAGCTTTTCCGACACGCTGGCCGACTTCCCCGCCATCTTCCCCGAGCTGTACATCGCCACGGTGCACGCGGCCGAGCGCTCCGGCAACCTGCCGGAGGCCCTGGCGCGCTTCGTCGGCTACCAGTTGCAGTTCGACGCGATCCGCAAGAAGCTGGTGGCGGCGGCGATCTATCCGAGCATGCTGCTGCTGGTCGGCACCCTAGTCACGCTGTTCCTGCTCGGCTACGTGGTGCCCAAGTTCAGCGTGGTGTACGAAAGCTCGGGCCGCGACATTCCATGGATGTCGCAGATGCTGCTCGGCTTCGGCCAGTCGCTGGCGGCGCATCCGCTGCTGTGCCTGGCCGCGCTGGCAGGCGCAGTCGGCGCGCTGGTGTTCGCCGCCACCAATCCGAGCATGCGCCAGCGCCTGATCCTGGCGGTGTTGCGTCTGCCGGTGCTGTCGGAGAAGGCCGCCGAGTTCCGCCTGGCGCGCTTCTACCGCGCCCTCAGCCTGCTGCTGCACGCCGGCATTCCGCTGTCGAAGGCGCTGGCGATGGTGTCGGCGATGCTGCTGCCCGGCCAGCAGGGGCAACTGGCGCAGGCGCGCCGCGCGGTGCAGGAGGGGCTGCCCTTTTCCGCCGCGCTGGAGCAGAACGCGCTGGCCACGCCGGTGGCGCAGTCGCTGTTGAAGGTCGGCGAAAACACCGGCCGCCTGGGCGACATGCTGGAGCGCTCGGCCAAGTTCCACGACGAGGAATTCGCCCGCTGGGTCGACTGGGCGTCGCGCCTGCTCGAACCGGTCTTAATGATGTTCATCGGCGTCGTCATCGGCGGCGTCGTGGTGTTGATGTATATGCCGATCTTTGAATTGGCGGGGAGCTTGTCTTGAACGCACGCGAACAGGCCGGGGAGCCGCTCAGCGCCGCCGCGTTGCAGCGCGGGCGCGCCGAGGCGCTGGCGCAGGGCCGGCCGCAACTGCTGGTGCTGCAGGAATCGGCCGGGCTGACGCCGGAGCAGTTCACCCGCGAGCTGGCGGCGCTGTTCCATTATCCGGCCTGGAGCATGGCGCAGTTGCAGGACGCCGCGCCGGCCTTCGACCTGCTGCCCTACACCGACTGCGCCCAGCGCGACTGCGTGCTGATGCGCGCCGCCGCCGCCGCCGCTGGCACCGGTGCGGCGCCGGTTCTGGTGATCGGCAACCCCTTCGCCGACGACCTGCTGCAGTGGGCCGACTACGCCGTCAAGGCGCCGTTCACGGTGGCGCTGGCGCACGCCGACGACCTGAGCGCCTACCTGGCGCAGCAGGAAAGCGTGCAACAGGCGATGCAGGAAATGGGCGGCGACGGCGGCGACATGCCCGACCTCGACTTGAGCGTCGAGGACATCTCGCTGATCAAGATCAGCGAGGACAGCAGCCCGGTGGTCAAGCTGGTCAACTCGACCATTTACGACGCGCTGAAATTCCAGGCCAGCGACATCCACCTGGAATGCGACGTCGCCAGCCTGATCATCAAGTACCGCGTCGACGGCGTGCTGGTGCAGGCCGGCCAGGTGCAGGGCCTGCAAATGGCCGAACAAATCATCTCGCGCATCAAGGTCATGGCCGACCTCGACATCGCCGAACGCCGGGTGCCGCAGGACGGCCGCTTCAAGGTGCGCGTAAAAGGCAGCGAGATCGACTTCCGCGTCTCGATCATGCCCAACATCTTCGGCGAGGACGCGGTGCTGCGCCTGCTCGACCGGCGCGCGCTGACCGAGGCGGCGCAGGCGCTGCGGCTGGAAAGCCTGGGCCTGAACGCCGACGCCATCGAGCAGATCCGCCGCCTGGCCGCGAAGCCGCACGGCATGCTGCTGGTGACCGGACCGACCGGCTCCGGCAAGACCACCACGCTGTACGCCGCCATCACCGAGATCAACACCGGCCGCGACAAGATCGTCACCATCGAGGACCCGGTCGAGTACCGCCTGCCGCGGGTGCTGCAAATCCCGGTCAACGAGAAGAAGGGCCTGACCTTCGCCCGCGGGCTGCGCTCGATCCTGCGCCACGACCCCGACAAAATCATGATCGGCGAGATCCGCGACGACGAAACCGCGCAGATCGCCGTGCAGGCGTCGCTGACCGGCCATCTGGTGTTCACCACCGTGCACGCGAACAATGTGTTCGACGTCGTCGGGCGCTTCCTGCACATGGGCGTGGACGCCTACAGCTTCGCCGCCGCGCTCAACGGCATCGTCGCCCAGCGCCTGCTGCGCCTCAATTGCGAGCACTGCGCGGTGGACGCCGCGCCCGATCCGCAGGAGCTGCAGGACAGCGGCTTGCGCCCGGAGCGGGTGGCCGACTGGCGCTTCATGGCCGGCAAGGGTTGCGGCCACTGCCGCGGCACCGGCTACAAGGGCCGCAAGGCGGTCGCCGAGGTGCTGATCCTGAACGACGCGATGCGCGAAATGATCTGCACCCGCGCCCCGGTCAGCCGCATGAAGGAGGAGGCCGCGGCGATGGGCTTCCGGCTGGCGCGCGAGGCCGCGCTGGACTTGGTGCGGCTGGGCGAAACCACCTTGACGGAGCTGAACCGTGTCACTTATTAAGCGCCTGTTTGCCAACACCGCCGGCAAGATCCCCGGCGCCCACCTGGGCCGCAACCTGTGCCTGCACCTGGCGCCGCGCCAGCTCGGCTGGGCGCTGCGCCAGCGCGGCCGCATCGTCGCCGGCAGCGCCGGGCGGATCGCCATCGACAACCCGGACGGCCACTGGCAACTGCCGCTGGCCGCCTTCGACGCCTGGCTGCGCCAGCCCGGCCGGCCCGGCGCCGGCCTGCCGTTGTCGATCAGCCTGGCCAGCGGCTGGTGCCGCATGGCCCTGGCGCCGTGGAGCGACGCGCTGCTGAGCGAACCGGCCGGCGGGCGCTATCTGCAAAGCCAGCTGGTGGCGCTGTACGGCGAGAGCGCGCGCGGCTGGAGCATCAGCGCCGACGACGCGGGGTACGGCCAGCCGCGCCTGGTGTGCGGCGTCGACGGCGATTTTTTGCAGTCGCTGCGCGAGCTCGCCGGCGCGCACGGCCTGCCCTGCCACGCCATCGAACCGCTGCTGACGGTGGCTTGGCGGGCGATCGCCGCGACGAAGCCGCAAGCCTTCGCCGTCGTCGAACCGGGCCGCCTGCTGATGGCGGCGGTCAGCGGCGGGCGTATCGTCGCGCTGCACGCGCAGGCTTGCCCGGACGACTGGCGCGCCGAACTGGCGCGGGCTTGGCAGCGCTGGAGCCTGCGCGCGCCGGAGCTGGCCACGCTGGCGCGGGTTGCCGTGGTCGACCTCAGCGGCGGGTCGGCCGACACCGCCGCCGACGCGCCGGGCGGCGCGCTGGCGGCGCCGTTCGTGCCGGCCGCCGCGGCCATGGCGCAACTCGGCCCGGTCCACCTGATGGGGGAATCGGCATGGGCCTGAGCAACCTGGATTTCCTGAACCGGGAGCCGGCGCGCTGTTCCGGCTGGCGCCTGGCGCTGCTGCTCGCCGGCGCGCTGGCCCTGCTGCCGGCCGCCGCGCACTGGCTGGCGCAGGCCCAGGCGGTGAGCCGGCTGGAGGCGCAACTGGCGCAGGCGCAGCCGCGCAAGGTGGAGCGGCCGCGCCTGGCGCCGGAGCGCCAGCGCGAGCACGACGCCCAACTGAAACTGGTGGCCGACGCGGTGCGCCAGTTGAACCTGCCGGTGACGCGCCTGATCAAGACCGTGCAGGCGCCGCGCGACGTCCGCGTGGCGCTGCTGGGACTGGACTTGAACGGCGAGGCCGGCGCCGACCAGGGCGGCCGCGCCGCCGGCGCCCTGAAGATCGCCGCCGAGGCCGAAACCGCGCAGGACATGATCAATTACCTGGCCTTCCTGAACCAGCAAAGCCTGTTCCGCTCGGTGTATCTGGTCAAACACGAAATGAACGTGGCGGCACCCGAGCACCCGTATCGTTTTCAACTGGAGGCCCAATGGCGGCAATAAAAACCGGGCCGGCGCCGCTGGCCGCGCGCGGCCCCGGCAAACTGGGCGCGCGCCTGTCGTGGCAGGCGCAACGTTGCTGGCGCCGCTTTGGCTGGGCCGGCGCCGGCGGCGCCGCCGCGCTGGCGCTGGCGGCGCTGGCGCTGCTGCAAACGCCGGCCCTGGTGGCGCGCCAGCAGACGCTGACGCTGCAACTGGCGGCCGCCGGCAAGGCCGCCGCCATCGCCGCGGCGCTGCCGCCGCCTGGCGGCGCCGACGGCGTGGCCGCGTTTTACGCCTACCTGCCGGCGCACGATGCGATTCCCGAGCAGTTGAAGGAACTGGTCGCGGTGGCGCGGAAAAGCGACGTCACGCTGGTCAAGGCCGAATACAAGCCGCAGATGGAGGGCAACGCCGCCTTCCTGCGCTACCAGATCACGCTGCCGGTCAAGGCCGACTACGCCAACGTGCAAAGCTTCATCGTCGCCGCGCTACAGGCGCTGCCGACGCTGACGTTGGAGTCGGTGCTGTTCAAACGCGAACAGATCGAGGCCGCTGAAATCGAGGCGCGCATCCAGTTCATCCTGCTGGTGAAAAAACCCGAGGCCCGACCATGAGAAAAGCCGTCATCGGCGTCGCCGCCGCGGCCACCCTGCTGGCGGCCTACTTCGCCCCCGAGGACGAGGGCGGCGTGGTCGGCCCCGCCGCCGCCACCACCCGCGAGCGCCCGGCCGCGCCCACCCTCGCGGCCGGCTTGCAGGCCATCGCGCGGGAGGCCGGGCCGGACTTGACAATCCATCCGCGCAGCGTCGCCGACGACGACCTGGGCAATGTCTTCGCCAAGCACAGCTGGCAGCCGGAGACGCCGAAAAAAATCATGCTGGCGCAGGCCGAACCGGTCGGCGCCAAGCTCGCCGCCGCCGCGCCGGGCGCGCCGCCGCTGCCGTTCCAGTTCCTCGGCCGCTTCGTCGACGAGGGCAAGGCCGCCTACTTCCTGCAGGCCGACGGGCGCAACCTGGTGGCGCGCGTCGGCGAGAAGGTCGACGAGCACTACACGCTCGACAGCGCCAGCGGCGACGCGCTGCACTTCACCTATGTACCGCTCAATCAACAGCAATCCTTAGTCGTAGGGGACGTCAATTGAACCACACCGTAATCGCCCGCCTGAACTTGCTGGTATTGAGCGCCCTGCTGGGCGCGTGCGCCAGCAACCAGACCTTCAAGGAAGGCAACGCCCTGCTCGACGAGGGTAAGGTGGAACAGGGCCTGGCCAAGCTGGAACTGGCGGTCCAGGCCGAACCCGGCAACGCGCAATACCGCATCGCCCTGAGCAACCGCAAGATGCGCCTGGTGAACGCCGCCAACGCCCGCGCCGACGTCCAGCGCCAGCAGGGCAATATCGCCGAGGCGGAGCAGTCGTTCCAGCAGGCGCTGGCGGTCGACGCGACTAACACCGTGGCGCAGCAGGGCCTGGCGGCGCTGGCGCAGGAGCGGCGCCAGCGGCAGATGGTGGCCGAGGCCGAGGCGCTGCACCAGCGCGGCGGCGACGCCAACCTGGCGCAGGCGCAGGAGACGCTGCGCCTGGTGCTGCTGGAGCGGCCCGGCCAGCGCGAGGCGCTCAATCTGCGCGGGCGCATCGGCGACGAGCAGGCCAAAAAGCGCCCGGCCGCCGGCAAGCTGGCGGCGGCCTACCGCAAGCCGGTCACGCTGGAATTCCGCGACGCGCCGCTGCGTTCCGTGTTCGACTTCATCGGCAAGGTGTCGGGCCTGAATTTCGTCTTCGACCGCGAGATCGACCCGAACATCAAGGCCACCATTTCGGTGCGCGACACCAGCATCGAGGAAGCCATCGGCCTGCTGCTGAGCGCAAACCAGCTGGAACAGAGCGTGTCGAATGAAAAGTCGATCACCATCTATCCGAACACGCCGCAGAAGGTGAAGGACTACCAGCAGCTGGTGGTGCGCACCTTCTTCCTCGCCAACGCCGACGTGAAAAACGTCTCGTTCTCGATCAAGACTTTGCTGAAGGCGAAGGACATCGTCACCGACGAGCGGCTCGGCCTGATCATGATGCGCGACACGCCCGAAATGATCCGCCTGGCCGAGCGCCTGATCTCGGTGCAGGACCTGGCCGACCCGGAGGTGATGCTGGAGGTCGAGGTGCTGGAGGTAAAGCGCACGCGGTTGATGGAGCTGGGCGTGCGCTGGCCCGAGAAGGCGTCGCTGAGCCTGGCCGGCAGCGCCAGCGCGGTGACCGGGCTGAGCGCGCTGAAGGTCGCCGACCTGCGCAGCATCAACGGCGGCAACATCAACCTGGGCATTAGCGACGTCGTCGTTAACGCCAACAAGGTCGACACCGACAGCAATATCCTGGCCAACCCGCGCATCCGCGTGCGCAACAAGGAAAAGGCCAAGGTGCTGATCGGCGACCGCGTGCCGGTCATTACCGTCACCACCAACAACGGCGTCAGTTCGGACAGCGTGAACTACGTCGACGTCGGCATCAAGCTCGAAGTCGAGCCGAACGTCTACCTCGACGACGAGGTGGCCATCAAAGTCAACCTGGAGGTCAGCAACGTGGTCAAGGACGTCACCAGCAAGTCGGGCACGCTGGCCTACCAGATCGGCACCCGCGCCGCCAACACCGTGCTGCGCCTGCGCGACGGCGAAACCCAGGTGCTGGCCGGCCTGATCAGCGACGAGGACCGCAGCAACGCCAGCAAGGTACCGGGCGTGGGCGAGCTGCCGCTGCTGAACCGCCTGTTCGGCAGCCAGAAGGACGACAGCAACCGCAGCGAGATCGTGCTGTCGATCACGCCGCGCATCCTGCGCAGCATCCGCCGGCCCGACCTGATGACGGCCGAGTTCAACTCCGGCACCGAGACCACGGTCGGCGGCCGCGCGCCGGTCGGCGCCGCCGAGGCGGTGGTGCTGGCCGAGGCGCCGCCGCCGAACCGCCCGGCCTCGCCGATGACCGGCGGCGACGACGCGCCGGCCGCGCCCGACAAGGCCGCGCCGGCGGAGAAGGCGGCCGCCAGCGGGCCGTCGCCGAACGCGCCGATCAAGGTCATGCGGTGACACGCCAGCGCGGCTTCACCTTCATCGAGCTGATGATCACGCTGGCGATCATGGCCACGCTGGCGCTGGTGGCCGCGCCGCTGGCGCAGGTGGCGCTGCAGCGCGAGCGCGAGCACGCGTTGCGCGCCGCCCTGGTGCAGATCCGCGAGGGGCTGGACGCCTACAAGCGCGCCGCCGACAACGGCCGCGTCAAGCTCGGCATCGGCGCCTCCGGCTACCCGAAAAAGCTGGAGGAACTGGTGGAGGGCGTGCCGGACCAGCGCAGCGTGCGCAAGCAGAATATGTACTTCCTGCGCAAACTGCCGCGCGACCCGTTCCAGCCGGCCGACGCCGGCAGCGCCGCCGACAGCTGGGCCAAGCGCGGCTACGCCTCGCCGCCGGACAACCCGAGCGAAGGCGAAGACGTCTTCGACGTTGCCTCGCGCTCCAACCTGGTGGGCCTGAACGGCGTGCCGCTGAAACAATGGTGACGCCATGACGCACACACGGGGCCGCGCGGCGCGCGGCGGATTCACGCTGATCGAACTGCTGGTGGTGCTGGCCATCATTTCGCTGCTGCTGACGATCGCGCTGCCGCGCTACTTCGGCTCGGTGGAAAAATCCAAGGAGGTCGCGCTGAAGGAAAACCTGCGGCTGCTGCGCGGCGGTATCGACAAATTCTACGCCGACAAGGGCGAATACCCGCCGGCGCTGAGCGAGCTGGTAGCGCAGCGCTACTTCCGCGCGGTGCCGGTGGACCCGGTGACGGAATCGGCCGGCACCTGGCAGTTGCTGACCTCGCCCGACGGCGACAAGCCGGGCGTGGCCGACATCCGCAGCGGCGCCAAGGGCAAGACCCGCGACGGCACCCCGTACGAGCAGCTGTGACATGAAGCGGACGCCTCGTTGGCGGCGGCGCGCGGACGGCTTCGCCTACCTGTGGACCCTGGCGCTGGTGGCCCTCATGGGCGCCGGCCTGGCCGTCGGCGGCGACCTGTACGCGACGGCGGCGCGGCGCGACAAGGAGCGCCAACTGCTCTTCATCGGCCACGAATTCCGCAACGCCATCGGGCGCTACTACGACGTCAACGGCGCCAACGGCCAGCACCACTACCCGCTGACCTTGGAAGAGCTGCTGAAGGACCCGCGCTTCCCCAATCCGAAACGCCACCTGCGCCGGCTCTACACCGACCCGACCACCGGCCGGGCCGAATGGGCGCTGGTGATGCGCGAAGGGCGCATCGTCGGCGTGCATTCGCTGTCGACGCGCCTGCCGATCAAACAGGACAACTTCGACGACGACGACGCCGGCCTGCGCCTGAAACAGCGCTACGCCGACTGGATCTTCACCTACCCGGCGGACCTGTTCACCGGCCCGCAGGACGGCGCGCCGAAGGACGGCAACCCCAAGGACGGCACGACGGGCGGACAGTCGCAAAACGCCAAACCCAAAGCCAGCGACATGTAAAAACCAGCACGGGGCGGCCAGGAAAACCACAATCCACCGCCGGCGCGAACTGCTATCATCGCGCCCAATTCCCAGGGCGATTGCGAAGGGGACAGACCACGATTTCCGAGAAAGGTTTCTCGGAAATCGTGGTCTGTCCCCGGTGTGGAGGCAGTCGCCGAGTCCACATTCCCAGGAGAACAGCATGAGCGTAGGCATAGGCGGCAAAAGCATCGACGAGGCGCTGGCCTCCCTCTCCGACATGAGCGCCGGCATGGTCCCGATCGGCAAGGCCGAGCACCTGCAGCGCATCGACAAGGCGCAGGCGTTTATGCGCGCCGAGGGCATCGCCGCGATCTACCTGAACGCCGGCTCGAACCTGACTTATTTCACCGGCACCAAATGGTACGCCAGCGAGCGCATGGTCGGCGCGATCCTGCCAGCCAACGGCGCGCTTGAATACATCGCGCCCGCCTTCGAGGAAAGCACGCTGCAGGGTTGCATGCTGGTCGACGGCCGGGTCAACGGCTGGCAGGAGCACGAGAGTCCGTACCAGTTGTTCATCGACGTGCTGGCGCGGATGGGCGTGGCGCCCGGCGCGGCGCGGCCAAGCCGGGTCGGCATCTGCGAAAGCGCCGCCTTCTTCATCGCCGACGGCATTCGTCCGCTGGCAGGCGGCTACGCGCTGGAGAACGCCGGCGGCGTGACCGCCCACTGCCGCGGCAAAAAATCCGCCGCCGAAATCGCGCTGATGCAAAGGGTCAAGGACATGACGCTGGCGGTGCACGTCGCCACCGCAAGCATGTTGTACGAGGGCGTCAGCACCGTCGAGGTGGAGGAATTCATCCAGCGCGCCCACCGCAAAGTGGGGGCGCCGCGCTCGTACTTCTGCATCGTGCTGTTCGGCGAGGCCAGCGCCTACCCGCACGGCGTCAGCTACGTGCAAACGCTCAAGCGCGGCGACGTGGTCTTGATCGACACCGGCTGCCAGATGCTGAACTACATCTCCGATATTACCCGCACCTATGTGTTCGGCGCCGCCAGCGAACGCCAGCGTTCGGTCTGGAACAGCGAAAAGAAGGCCCAACTAGCCGCCTTCAACGCCGCCCAGTTGGGCGTGCCGTGCCAGGACGTCGACCGCGCCGCGCGCGCCGCGCTGGAAGCGGACGGCTTCGGCCCCGGCTACGCGCTGCCGGGGCTGCCGCACCGCACCGGCCACGGCATCGGCGTCGACATCCACGAATGGCCTTACCTGGTCGGCGGCGACCGCACCCCGCTAGAGGTCGGCATGTGCTTTTCGAACGAGCCGATGATCTGCATCCCCGGCGAATTCGGTATCCGCCACGAAGACCATTTTTACATGACGGAACAGGGGCCGAAGTGGTTCACCGAGCCGGCGCACAGCATCGACGATCCGTTTGGACTGGCGCTTTAAACCAAGGGCGTAACCCCGGGGTCGGACCCTCGGGGACTGACCCCGGTTCTTTGCCGTCGGGTTGGAATGACGTTCGCGGCGCGCGTAAAAAAACGGCGGGCGCTTTGGGCGCTCCGCCGTTTTTTTGTTTGCCGCGCCGCGTTTTAGCGGCCCAGCGCCAGCCGCTGCGGCGGCGCCGCGCGCGCCGGGCGCGGCGCCGAGGCCGACACTTGTTCGAGCTTGAACACGGCCAGCGCGCCGCTCAGCTGGTCGGCTTGCTCGCGCAGCGATTCGGCCGCCGCCGACGCTTCCTCGACCAGCGCCGAGTTCTGCTGCGTCATCTCGTCCATGCTGCCGATGGCCTGGCCGATGTTCTCGATGCCGGTGCTCTGGGCCTGGCTGGCGGCGCTGATTTCGGCCATGATGTCGGCCACTTTCTTGACCGAATCGACGATTTGGCCCATCGTCAGGCCGGCCTCGTCGACCAGCTTGGAGCCGATGTTGACCTTGGCCACCGAGTCGCCGATCAATTGCTTGATTTCCTTGGCGGCGCCGGCGCTGCGCTGCGCCAGGTTGCGCACTTCCGAGGCGACCACGGCGAAGCCGCGGCCCTGCTCGCCCGCGCGCGCCGCTTCCACCGCCGCGTTCAACGCCAGGATGTTGGTTTGGAAGGCGATGCCGTCGATGACGCCGATGATGTCGACGATCTTCTTGGCCGAGTCGTTGATCTCGCCCATCGTCGTGACGACCTGGCTGACCACCTTGCCGCCCTTGATCGCCACGCTCGACGCCGATACCACCAGCTCGTTCGCTTCGGTGGCGTTGTTGGCGTTCTCGCGCACGGTGTTGGTCAGGCTCTCCATCGAGCGCGCGGTCTGGTCCAGGCTGCCGGCCTGCGACTCGGTGCGCGAGGCCAGGTCGGCGTTGCCGTGGGCGATTTCGGCGCTGGCCATCTTGATGGTCTCGGCCGACACCTTGATCTCGGAGACCATGTTGCCGAGCTTGCCGCGCATGTCCTTCAGCGCCACCAGCAGGCTGCCGCTGTCCTTCGGATCGGTGGCGATGTCCATCGACAGGTCGCCGTCGGCCACCGCGCGGGCGATCTCGCGGGCGTATTCGGGTTCGCCGCCAAGCTGCTGCCAGATCGCCTGCACCACGAAGTACGACACCAGCGCCAGGCTGATGATGACCACCAGCGCCACCAGGATGCTGGTGGTGAGCACGTTGCGCACGCTCGCCTCGCTGTTCGCGATGCCGGCCTTGAACTGCTTCTGCGCCGCCTCGTTGGTTTTCGCCAGGTCGGCGTTGAGCAGCGTCAGCGCCGACTGCATGCGCGCCACGGTCGCCTGCGGGTCGCCCTGCTCCATTTCCAGCATGATGCGCGCCGCGCTCAGCGCCGGCGCGTAGTAGGCGTCGAATTCCTTGCCCAGGCGCGCGCCGGCCTCGCGCTGGCCGGGGATCTCGCCGAACTTGGCCAGCTTGGCGCGCAGCTTGCCGGCCTGCTCGCCGACCTGGCCGATGCGGTTCTTGTCGCCCTCGGTGACGGCATCGCGCAGGCTGTCGGCCACCGCGCCGACGTCGAGCGTGAGCGACTTGGCGGTGTCGAGCACCGGGTAGTCGACGCTTTCAGTGGTGCGTATCGAATCGAGTGCGGAGGTGGCCAGATAAGCGCTGCCCGCAAGACCCAGGCCGAAAATGATGGTCGAGATGACCGGAAGTGCCCATATCTTGCGTTTGATGCTCATTGCCGTCTCCTGTATCTATAGTATTTTTAACCATGCTACAAAGCCCGCATCGCCAAACCGTAGAGTGGCGATGCGGGCCGAGGCCATTTCGAAGGCGCCGCCGACCGTGGTTGCGGGTCGGCGGCGCGTTTCTTGGATAATGTAGCCTTATGGGGCCGTCAACACAACCTTCACGGAGGCGTCGACCGCGCTTTTTTCGATGTAGCCGATGGCTTTCGGATCGGCCGCGACGGCCTTCTTCACGTCGGCGCTGTTGGCCGCCTCTTTCGGCTGGGTCGCCTTGCCGGTGAAGACCAGCTTGGACCACAGCGCCTTCGCCTGCGACGGTTCCTTGTCCGTCACCTTTTTGTAGAACTCGGCGCGGATGGCCGCGCTCTCCGGCTGGTCGATCGGCGTCATCGCCGTCGATTTACCGAGGAAGAACTGGGCCACCTGGTCGTTCGTCATGGCGCCGCTGGCGCTCTTCGGATTGACCACCACCACCACTTCGGCCAGGGCCGGGATCGTTACCGCCAATACCGCGCCCGCCACAACGAGCGCCTTCATTGTCATCTTCATGTGCCGGTCCTTAGAATACGAAATCGATAGCCACCGCGGCAACCGTGACCGGGCCCTTGAAGCCGGCCGCCGGTTGCAGGAACAGGCCCTGGCCGACCGGCTTGACGCGGTCGATCTGCACCTTCAACGCCGCCGAGGTGTGGAAGTCCCAGCGCAGGCCGACGGTATCGGTCGACTGCTCTTGCTGGTTGCGGGTGTGCAGCAGCGTGTTGACGCCGGCCGCCAGCGGCGCCAGCGCGGCAATGCGCGGGACGCTGTTGGCGACGCTGCCGTCGGACTTCAGGTCGGCGTGGCTGTAGTACGGCAGGAATTTGCCGATGCGGTAGCCGGCCATCAGGTACCACGAGGTGCTGTCGTTGACGTAGCTGTCGGTCTTGCGCTTGGCGTACTCGGACTGCACCACGATGTTGTTCCAGTCCAGGCCCAGGCCAAGCGAGGTGAACGAGGCTTTCTTGTCCTTCACGACCAGCTCGTCGGCCAGCGCGCCCAGTTGTGGAATACGGAAGGCGGCGCCGGTGGCGCGCAGCGCGCCGATCAGCTTGTTCTGCTCGCGCGAATCGTCGATGCTGATCTTGGTGTCGGCGCGGCCGAAGCGCAGCGTCAGCGGGCCGTGTTCGGCCACCAGGTTCAGGGCGACGATCGACTTGCCGCGGATGTGCACGGTCGAGTCCGGGCCGGTGGCCAGGGTCGCCTTGGTGCTGCCGAGGGCCAGTTGGGCGGTCAGGTTGGTATCGCCGAAGCTGCGCTGGTAGGTGCCGTCGACGCCGTCGATGCTGTTCAGCGGAACCTGGGAGTACATCTCGCCGGGCGGGCGCAGCAGCGTGTTGGCGTAGCCGACGTTGCGGTAGTCCGAAATCATGAAGACCGGCAGGCCCATGCGGCCGACGCGGATGCTGAAATTGTCCGACAGCTTGGCCTTGGCGAAGGCCCATGCCAGGTCGGCGCCGTAGTTGTCCTCGCCGTCCTTGCGCACCAGGCCCTGCGCGATGCCAGACAACCAGTCGTTGACGGTGACGTTGGCCTGCAGGCCCAGGTTCGAGTCGACGCCGGTGCGGGCGGTCTTGCCGACGCCGCTGGCCTGGTTCGGACGGGCGAATTGGGCGTCGTTGGTGTCGGTGCCGGTCATGGCGACGGTGCCGTAGCCGCTGATCTTGACGGTCGGGCCGGCGCCGGCTTCATCGGCGAAAGCGTTGGCCAGCGCCAGCGGCATGGTCAGCAGTGTGGCTAAAAAACGTTTATTCATTGTTGTACCCGTAGCGTATGTAACTCATTGATGGGAATGCCGGTTCAAGGCCATGTGATTACGCCGGCGATGGGTTGGGCCGGACTCACTATGTATGCGCGGGATCGTGCGCGACCTGGGAGAAATAGAATGCTACAGGGAAATATATTTCCCTCGAAGAATATTCTTGCGCCGTTAGGACGTTTCGTTGTTTTCACGGCAGAAAACAGGGGTTTTTAGAGGGAAAAATCTAAAACCCAGTCGACTAGATCATCCTTTGCGAGGATGCAAAAAGAAGGGCTTCAGCAGCGCATTCGGCCGCTCTTGGCCCATCCACGCGTGCGCGTCGGTGCGCGCCGCCAGCGCCGTCGGTCCCGCTGCTGGCGGCTTCGCCGAAGAAAAGCCGAGTTAGCCGGGTTTTGTGGGTCGGGTTAGCCGGAACGGCGTAACCCGACAACGTTGGCCGCGGCAAAACGGGCTGGCTCCGAGCCAACATTGTCGGATGACCTTACGCTACTCCGACCAACGAATCGCCTCACTCGCGCTTCGACACCAGCGTCAGAATGTCATAGCTGGCCACCAGCTCCTCGTCCTGGTTGGTCACTTGCACGTCCCAGGCGACGACGCCCTGCCCCACGCCGAACACGTCTTTGCGGTTGCGGTCGACCTTGCGCTTGCAGGTCAGGCGCGCGCGGATGGTGTCGCCGATGCCGACCGGTTTGACGAAGCGCAGGTTGTCCAGGCCGTAGTTGGCTAGCACCGGGCCGACGCCCGGCGAGACGAACAGCCCGGCCGCCGCCGACAGCACGAAGTAGCCGTGCGCGATACGCTTGCCGAACTGCGATTCCTTGGCGGCGATCTCGTCGAAGTGCATATAGAAGAAGTCGCCCGAGATGCCGCCGAAGGCGGTAATGTCGGCTTCGCTGACGGTGCGGCGGTG
This sequence comes from Janthinobacterium sp. CG_23.3, assembly GCF_046115965.1. NCBI lineage: Bacteria > Pseudomonadati > Pseudomonadota > Betaproteobacteria > Burkholderiales > Oxalobacteraceae > Janthinobacterium > Janthinobacterium sp. CG_23.3. Next base: position 21,240 of record NZ_JBJXIB010000081.1, read on the forward strand.
GGTCAGCAGCGAATCGCCCGTTTCCAAATCCTCGAAATGCTTGCGGAACGGGTGCAGCGCGCTTTCCTTGACGGCGGCGCCGCGCACGTATTCGCCGGTGACCGCGGCCAGCATGGTCGGCGAGCCCTGGATGGCGGCGCGCTGCAAATAGTGGCGTACGGCGCGCACGCCGCCCAGCTCTTCGCCGCCGCCGGCGCGGCCCGGACCGCCGTGTTTCAGCTGCGGCAGCGGCGAGCCGTGGCCGGTCGAATCAACCGCCGCCTCGCGCTCGAGGATGTGGACGCGGCCGTGCAGCGCGGCGGCCACCGGCACCGCGTAGGCGGCGATTTTCGGATCGCGCGTCACCAGCGTGCTAACCAGGCTGCCCTTGCCGCGCGCGGCCAGCGCCAGCGCCTCGTCGATGTCGGTGTACGGCATCATGGTGCTGACCGGGCCGAAGGCCTCGACGTCGTGCACGGAATCGTTGGCCAGGCCGTCGCGGCACATCAGCAGCGTCGGGCTGAAGAAGCAGCCGTCGGCGGCGCCGGCGCCGAGCGGCGCGAAGCCGTCGGCCGCGCCGTACACCACCTCGTTGCCGGCCGACAGAATCGCCACCCGCTCGGCGACGTCGCGCTGCTGCTCCTTCGACGCCAGCGCGCCCATGCGCACGCCCTCGATGGACGGATCGCCGACGGTGATTTTCGACAGGCGCTCGCGCAGGCGGGTGCCGACCGCGTCGAGCATATCGTGCGGCACGATGATGCGGCGGATCGCCGTGCATTTCTGGCCGGACTTGCCGGTCATTTCGCGCGCCACCTCCTTGATAAACAGGTCGAACTCGACGTCGTCGGGCTTGACGTCGGGCGCCAGGATGGCGCAGTTGAGCGAGTCGGCCTCGCCGTTGAAGGGCACCGAGTGCTCGATCAGGTTGCGGTTGGTGCGCAGCTTGGCGGCGGTGGCGGCCGAGCCGGTGAAGGTGACGACGTCCTGGCCGTTGAGGCGGTCGAGCAGGTCGCCGGTACTGCCGATCACCAGTTGCAGGCTGCCCTCCGGCAGCAGGCCGGAGGCGTGCATCATGCGCACCACCGCCTCGGTCAGGTAGGAGGTGGCCGTGGCCGGCTTGGCGATGCAGGGCATCGCGGCCAGGAAGCTCGGCGCGAATTTTTCCAGCAGGCCCCAGATGGGGAAGTTGAAGGCGTTGATGTGCACCGCCAGGCCGCCGCGCGGCACCAGGATGTGGGTGCCGGCGAAGCCGCCCTTTTTACCCAGCGCCATGGCCGGGCCTTCGTGCAGCACGTTCGACGACGGCAGCTCGTTGCTGCCCATGCTGGCGTAGGCGAACAGGGTGCCGCTGCCGCCCTCGATGTCGACCCAGCTGTCGGCGCGGGTGGCGCCGCTCAGGTGCGAGATCGCGTACAACTCTTCCTTGCGCTCGACCAGGTACAACGCCAGCGCCTTCAGGCGCGCGGCGCGCTGCTGGAAGTCGAGCGCCATCAAGCCCGGCACGCCGGTCTTGCGGGCGTAGGTGACGGCCTCGTCGAAGTCGATCGCCTCCGAGTGGGTGTGGTAAATCAGGCTATTATCGAGGGCGCTGTGCAGCGGCACGGCGGCGGACGCCCCGAGCCAACGGCCGGCGATCAGGCTTTGTAGGGTGGATACGGCCATTTGTCAGTTCTCCAGTAAAAATATCGGGTTTGTTTATTCAATTCGGGGCCGCTGCGTATTGGCTCAGGCCGAGGCGTTTTTGTGCAGGTGCAGCGGCAGCGACGATTCCCAGTCGATGCGCTTGCGGCCGGCCTCGACCTCGGTCAGCGCCTCCACTTCGCGCATGCTGAGCATCGAACGCACCGCCAGTTCGTGGTACTGGCCGGTGCCGGCGCTTTTCCATTTGATTTCCTCGTCGCTCAGCGCGCGCAGCACGCGCGCCGGCGTGCCGACCACCATGCTGCGCGGCGCTACGATCATGCCGGCCTTGACGAAGCTCATTGCCGCGACCACGCATTCCTCGCCGATGACGGCGTTGTCCATCACCACCGCGTTCATGCCGACCAGCGAATTGCGGCCGATGCGGCAGCCGTGCAGCACGGCGCCGTGGCCGACGTGGCCGTCGACCTCGACCACCGTGTCGCAGCCGGGGAAGCCGTGCATGACGCAGGTGTCCTGCAGGTTGGCGCCCTCCTCCAGGATCAGGCGGCCGAAGTCGCCGCGGATCGAGGCCAGCGGGCCGACGTAGCAGCGCGGCCCGATGATGACGTCGCCGATCAGCACCGCGCTCGGATGCACGTAGGCGCTGGGGTGGACCACCGGCGTGACGCCGTTGATTTCGTAGACTTTAACCATATATGTATTCTCCAATTCGGGTGTGGCGCCGAAGCTTACATTCCCAGGTAGGCGCTTTGCACCTGTTCGTTCTTCAGCAGTTCAGGTCCCGGGCCGGACAGCGTGATGGCGCCGGTCTCGATGACGTAGCCGACGTCGGCGATCGACAGCGCCGCGTGGGCGTTCTGCTCGACCAGAAATATCGTCATGCCCTGGTCGCGCAGCTCCTGCACGACGCGGAAAACCTCGGCGATCAGCAGCGGCGCCAAGCCCATGCTCGGCTCGTCGAGCAGCAGCAATTGCGGCCGCCCCATCAGCGCGCGCGCCATCGCCAGCATTTGCTGCTGGCCGCCGGACAGCGTACCGGCCGGCAGCAGGCGCTTTTCCTTCAAAATCGGGAACAGCTGGAACATGCGCTGCATGTCGCCGGCCACGTCCCGCTGCGGCCGGGTGAACGCGCCCAGGCGCAGATTGTCCTCGACCGACATCGGGCCGAACACCTGGCGCCCTTCGGGCACCTGGCAGATGCCGGCGCGCACGCGCTTGTCCGCGCTCATGCGGCTGATGTCGCCGGCGCCGAAGCGGATGCCGCCGCCGCTGATCGGCTGCACGCCCGAGATCGCCCGCAGCAAGGTAGTCTTGCCGGCGCCGTTGGCGCCTACCAGCGCCACCAGCTGGCCCTTGCGCACCTCGATGTCGACGCCGTGCAGCGCCTGGATGCGGCCGTAGTGGCTGGTCAGCCCCTTGATTTCCAATACCAGCGGCGGATTGTGGACGTCCATTTTCATGCTGGCGCTCCCAGGTAAGCGGCGACCACGTCGGGGTTGGCGCGCACTTCGGCGGCGCTCCCTTCGGCCAGTTTCTTGCCGTAGTCGAGCACCAGGATGTGGTCCGACAAATTCATCACCAATTTCATGTCGTGCTCGACCAGCACCACCGTCACGCCGGACTGCGCCACCTTGCGGATCAGCGCCTCGATCTCGCCGGTTTCGGTGTGGTTCAAGCCGGCGGCCGGCTCGTCCAGCAGCAGCACCTTCGGCCGCGCCGCCAAGGCCCGCGCGATCTCCAGCCGCTTCAGGGCGCCGTACGACATTTCGCCGGCGTGGTCGTCGACGTGGCGGCCGACGCCGGCGAACTCCATCAGGCGCGCGGCCTCGTCGCGGCAGGCGGCGTCGGCGCGGCGCACCGACGGCAGCCGCAGCATCGCCGCGAACAGGTTCTGGTTCAGTTGCAGGTGCGCGCCCACCATCACGTTGTCGAGCGCCGTCATGTTCATGCACACTTGCAGGTTCTGGAAGGTGCGGCTCATGCCGCGCCGCGCCAGCGCGTCCGGCGGCATGCCGGCCACGTTCTCGCCGCGCAGCAGGATCTGCCCGCGGCTCGGCGTATAGACCCCGGTGATGAGGTTGAACAGCGTGGTCTTGCCGGCGCCGTTGGGCCCGATCACCGAGTGGATCGCGCCCTCCTTGACGTTGAAGCTGACGTCCTGCACCGCGTGCACGCCGCCGAAGCTCTTGCTCAAGTTTTGAATCGATAACATGGCTCAGTTCCCTTGTCGACCACGCCGGCGCGCCAGGCTGGGCACCAGGCCCTTCGGCATGAAGATCATCGTCGCCATCAGAATCGCGCCGAACACCACCGTCTCCCAGCCTTCGAAGGTCGACAGCAGTTGCGGCAGGATCGTCAGCAGCGCGGCGCCGACGATGGAGCCGAACACCGACGCCATGCCGCCCACCACCACCATCGTCACCAGCTCGATCGAATGGAAGAAGCCGGCCAGGGTGGGCGTGATGAAGCCGATGTAGTGGGCGCTGACGCTGCCGGCGACGCTGGCGATGACCGCCGACAGCACGAACACGCGCACCTTGAAGCGGGTCGTGTCGACGCCGACCACGCGCGCGGCGATTTCGGAGCCGTGGATGGCTTGCAGCGCGCGCCCGACCGGCGAGTCGATCACGTTCAAGGCGCACCAGGTCACCAGCAGCAGCATGGCGGCGGCCAGCGCGTACCAGGATTTTTCGCCCGACAGTTCGGCGCCGAACAGCGCCAGCGCCGGCACGGCGATGCCGTCCGGGCCGCCGGTCCACTGCGTTTCGTTGTTGATGACGATGGAGATGATGATGCCCAGGCCGAGCGTGGCCATGGCCAGCGTGTGGCCCTTCAGCTTCAGCACCGGGCGCGCCAGCGACAGCGCCAGCAGGCCGGTGGCGACGGCGCCGGCCGCCAGCGCGGCCAGCGGCGGCCAGTTGAAGTGCGTGGTCAGCACCGCCGAGGCGTAGGCGCCCAGGCCGTAGAAGCCGGCGTGGCCCAGGCTGATCTGGCCGGTGTAACCCATCAGCAGGTTCAGGCCGATGACCACGGCGGCGTTCAACGCGATGCGGATGGCGACGTCGTAGTAGAAGGCGTTCGGCAGCGCCAGCGGCAGCAGTGCCAGCACCAGGGCCAGCGCCAGCAGGCCGGCGTGGCGCGGAATCAGCGTCTTCGACGGCGACTTCATACGCGCTCCGAGATCTGCGCGCCGAACAGGCCGCGCGGCAGGAAGAACAGGATCAAGAGGATCAGCACGAAAGGCACCGCGTCCTTGTAGGCCGAGGAGATGTAACCGGCCGTCATCGCCTCGGCGATGCCCAGGATCAGGCCGCCGGCGATGGCGCCGACGCCACCGCCCAGGCCGCCCAGCACCGCCGCGACGAAGCCCTTCAGCCCCAGCATGATGCCGGCGTCGTACGAGGTGTAGGTGATCGGCGCGACCAGGACGCCGCCGATGGCGCCCAGCAGCGCCGCCAGGCCGAACGAGAACAGCAGCACGCGGCGGGTGTCGATGCCGACCAGCTGCGCCGCGGTTTTATTGTGCGAGGTCGCCAGCATGGCCTTGCCCAGCATGGTGCGGCCGAAGAACCAGGCCAGCACGCCGACGATGAGCAGGGTCACGCCCAGCACCCACAGGCTTTGCGGCAGCAGGCTGGCGCCGAGGAACAGGATCGGCGTGTCGCCGGAAAACGCCGGCAGCGTGTGCGTGCCCTTGCCGAGCCAGATCTGCACCAGTCCGCGCACCACCAGCGAGGCGCCGATGGTGATGATGATCAGCGAGACCACCTGGGCGTTTTGCGCCGGCTCGATGACGGCCTTTTCCATGACCAGGCCGACCAGGCCGGTGACGGCGACGGCGACGATGATCGCCAGCGGCAGCGGCACTCCGCCGGCCGACAGCAGCGCCGCCAGCATCCCGCCGAGCATGATGAATTCACCCTGCGCGAAATTGATCACGCCGCTGGTGTTATAGATAATGGTGAAGCCGAGCGCGGCCAGCGCGTACGCCGAACCGACCGTCATCCCCGAATACAGGAACTGCAAAAATTGGGCAAGCATGGTGTCTCCGATTAGATCCTGGCGCCGTTCACGGGCAAGCGAAACCGTAGGTCGGATTAGCGCAGCGTCATCCGACAATGTTGGCCGAAGCGCGACGCGCCGCTCTGGACCAACGTTGTCGGGTTACGCCCTTTGGGTTAACCCGACCTTCTATGATGAATTCCAAGTCAACTGGTTTTTCGCAAATTTATCCTATCCCTTGTTTCGGTATCGGCGGGGTCAAGGGCGGGCGA
>NZ_JBJXIB010000082.1:0-26931 GCF_046115965.1 Janthinobacterium sp. CG_23.3
TGAGTGGTGGGGGAAAAGGAGGACACCCGTCCCGACAGGAGATCACGTTGGTGGTTTCTGTCTGGCGGCGCTTCGGGGGGGGGGGGGGGGGGGTGTGTTGTTTTCTTCCCCCCCCCCCCCCCCCCCCCGGCGCCGGCTGGCTGGCGGCGAACGCCAGCAAAATGGATGCGGCAAGGCGGTTCAGCGAATACATATTGCGAGTCTCCAAGAGGGTCGGTACGGTGGTCGCTTGACTAAGGCAAGCGTCGGGCAGAATAGCACTTCCCTGCCCCGAATAAAACATTGCCCCCGAGACGCGCAACACGCTGGGTTTGTTGTCGAGTCTGGTATCATGCGCGCTGAACATTGGGGAGTAGTCGTCCTTCGCCCACGGCGCGGGAACCTGTATCAACATAATCGGCCCGCAGGCCGTGGTGCAGGTGGTCGTAAGACTTGACGAGACCATTGATCAAAGGGCGGCCGCATGGGCCGGAGTCGCCCTTGGATCATTGGTTAATCGTCCGGCCCGCGTACCTCTCTTATTTCCATGGAAGCTTTCTTCGTCTCCACCGGCATCGTCGCCCTCGCTGAAATCGGCGATAAAACCCAGTTGCTCGCCTTTTTACTCGCCGCCAAGTTCCGCAAGCCGCTGCCGATCGTGCTGGCCATCCTGCTCGCCACCGTCGCCAACCACGCCTTTGCCGCCGCCGTCGGCGCCTGGGTCACGTCGCTGATGGGGCCGGCCGTGCTGCGCTGGGTACTGGGGCTGTCCTTCCTGGCGATGGCGGCTTGGACCCTGGTGCCCGACCAGATCGACGAAGACGACGCCAAGCTGGCCAAATACGGCGTGTTCCTGACCACGCTGATCGCCTTCTTCCTCGCCGAAATGGGCGACAAGACGCAGGTGGCCACGGTCGCGCTGGCGGCGCGCTACGACGGCATCGTCGCGGTGGTCGCCGGCACCACCTTCGGCATGATGCTGGCCAACGTGCCGGCCGTGTACCTCGGCGAGCGCATCGCCAACCGGGTGCCGCTGCGGCTGGTGCATGGCATTGCCGCCGCCGTGTTCGCGCTGCTCGGCCTGGCCACGCTGCTGGGCGCGGGCGCCAGGCTGGGCTTGTAGCGCGAGGCTGATTATTAATCAACAATGTTGGTGTTGCCGTAACGAACGACCAACATTGTCAATTTAAAATAGAATTACGACATCGAGCAATTCGGGGCCATCGCCCGCACCGGCGCGCGCCACCGATCACTTCATAAGGATGACTATGCAATTGAATGCACAACGCGCGCTCGTGGCGGCGCTGATGGCCATCGCCGCGGCCGGCAACGCCTGCGCCGTGACGATGATTGTGAGCGAACCTTCGGCGCAGACGGCGTTCTTCGACGGCGCGCTTGCGCCCGCGCAGAGCGCCGACGACGCCGCGCCGGCCATGGCGCTGGCGCAGCAAGTCGCGGCCGATCCGTTCCAGCCGGCGCCGGCCGCCGCGCTAGCGGCGGCACAGGCCAATGAGATGGCGGAGGAACCGTCGCCCTACGAAATGCTGTTGCTGGGCGCCGGCCTGATGATGCTGGTCGGGCGCAGCGGCAAGAAAAGCGCGCCGTGGGCGCCGTCGACGGTCGCGTAAGGTTGCGGCCTGGGTGAAAAAAAAAAGCGGCATCGCGATGCCGCTTTTTTTGCGCCTGTTTTTCCTGCCGCGCCTTGGCGTCAAGGCGCCGCCGCACATACAAGCAAGGACGCCGCCCTGGGGTCCGACCCGCAGGCCGCCAGGTTGGGCTTGCGTAGGTCGGATTTGCCAAGCGTAATCCGGCGCCGCGCCGCTGCCGGCGCCTGTCGGGTTACGCCCTGGCGGGCTAACCCGACGTACGGCAACCGCGCCGACTGAACGGCCGCGGGCGGCCCTTTAACCGCGCGCCAGCAGCAGCTCGACCGCGTGCTCGCGCCCGTCGTCGAGCAAGGCGATGCTGCCGTCCGGCTGCGCCGCGCCGTCCACCGTCAGCCCAAGCGGGCGCCCACCGGCCGGCTCGACGCGGATCACGTAGACGCTGGCGCCGTGGCGGTAGCGCAGCGTGAAGCCGTCCCAGTCGGCCGGCAGCAGCGGCGCCAGCGTCAGCGCGCCCGCCTCCAGCGTCACCCCCAGCAGCGATTCAAGCACCAGCCGGTACATCCAGCCCGACGAGCCGGTGTACCAGGTCCAGCCGCCGCGGCCGACGTGCGGCGCCACCGCGTAAACGTCGGCCGCCACCACGTAGGGCTCGACCTTGTAGCGCGCGCTGCCGGCGGCGCTGCCGCCGTGGCGTACCGGGTTGATCATGCGCAGCAGTTCCCAGGCGCGCTCGCCGTCGCCCATTTTGGCGAAGGCCATCGCGGTCCAGATCGCCGCGTGGGTGTACTGGCCGCCGTTTTCGCGCACCCCCGGCACGTAGCCGCGGATGTAGCCGGGGTTCATCACGCCCTTGTCAAACGGCGGGTCGAGCAATTGCACCAGGCCGGCGTCGCGCCGCACCAGGCGGGCGTCGACCTGGGCCATCGCGCCGCGCGCCCGCGCAGGGTCGGCCGCGCCCGACAGCACGCCCCAGCTTTGCGAGATCGAGTCGATCTGGCACTCGTCGTTCAGGTGCGAACCGAGCGGCGTGCCGTCGTCGAAATAGGCGCGCCGGTACCATTCGCCGTCCCAGGCGTGCAACTCGACGTTGGCGGCCAGCTTCAGCGACTCCTCGCGGCACAGGTCGGCGAAGGTGGCGTCGCCGCGGCGCGTGGCCACGCCGGCGAAGCGTTGCAGCACCTGGTACAGGAAGAAGGCCAGCCAGACGCTCTCGCCCTTGCCGTGCTCGCCGACCTTGTCCATGCCGTCGTTCCAGTCGCACGAGCCGATCAACGGCAAGCCGTGGACGCCGAAGCGCAAGCCGTGGCGCAGCGCCCGCACGCAATGTTCGTACAGGTCGGCGCTCTGGCCGGAGCGGCCCGGCAGGTCGTAATAGGAGTCCTCGTCCGGCTTGACGGCGCGGCCTTCGAGGAAGGGCGCCACCTCGGCCAGCACCTCGGTGTCGCCGGTGGCCTCGATGTAGCGGCAGGCCGCCAGCGGCAGCCACAGGTAGTCGTCCGAGCAGTGCGTGCGCACGCCGCGGTCGGACGGCGGGTGCCACCAGTGCTGCACGTCGCCTTCGACGAACTGGTGGCGCGCGCACAGCAGCAAGTGCTCGCGCAGCAGTTGCGGCGCGGTGTGCACCATCGCCATCGCGTCCTGCAGCTGGTCGCGGAAGCCGAACGCGCCGCCGGACTGGTAGTAGCCGCTGCGCGCCCACAGGCGGCAGGCGATGGTCTGGTACATCAGCCAGCCGTTGGCCAGCACGTCGAGCGCCGGGTCGGGCGTGGCGATCTGCACCGCGCCGAGCGTGCGCTGCCAGTGCGCGCGCACCCGCGCCAGTTCGTCGCGGGCGTTGCCGGCGCCCTGGTGGCGCGCCACCAGGCTGCTGGCGTCGGCGTTGCGGCGCCCGCCGACGCCGAGCACGAAGACGATCTCGCGCTCCTGGCCCGGCAGCAGTTCGAACGGCACCTGGATCGCCGCGCACGGGTCCAGCCCGCTGCCGCACTTGCCCGACAGGCGCAGCCGGCGCAGCGCGGCCGGGTTGGCCAGGCTGCCGTTGCGGCCGATGAATTCGTTGCGGTCGCAGGTCACGCTGCGGCCGGCGCCGTCGGCGTGGAAGAAGCCGACCCGGCCCGAGAATTCGGTGTTGTAGGCGTTGCGCGCGAACAGCGCGCCGCTGACGGCGTCGACCTCGGTGACGACGTGCATGGTCGACTTGGCGCGCAGGTCGCCCAGCACCCATTCGACGTAGCCGGTGGCCGACAGGCGCCGCGGCGCCGCCGAGTCGTTGCGCACCTTCAGCACCGCGTATTTGACGGCGGCGTCCAGCGCCACGTAGGTCGTCAGTTGCGAGTGCAGGCCGGCCTCGCTGTGCTCGAACACGCTGTAGCCGAAGCCGTGCCGCGTGGTGTAGGCGCCGCTGCCGCGCGCCGGCAGCGCGCTGGGCGACCAGAATCGGCCGCTGTGCTCGTCGCGCAGGTAGAAGGCCTCGCCGCTGCCGTCCGAGACCGGGTCGTTGTGCCACGGCGTCAGGCGGAATTCATGGGCGTTCTCGTTCCAGGTGTAGGCCTGGCCGCTTTCCGAGACGACGCTGCCGAACTGGGCGTTGGCCAGCACGTTCGACCACGGCGCCGGCGTCTGCTGGCCCTGCTCCAGCGTGATCACGTATTCGGTGCCGTCGGGCGTGAAGCCGCCCTGGCCGTTGCCCAGGATCAGCGCCGGCTTGGCCGCCGGCGCTACCGGGTAGGCTTCGGCGCGCCCGTCCGGGATCAGCGGCGGCGTGCGCAGCGCAACCGGGCCGGGTCGCTTGATCTGCTCGGCCAGCGTGCCGCGGCTGTCGCTCAGCACCACCCGCGCCACCGATTGCAGCAGGATGCGGTCCTCGTTGGCGATCTGGTCGGCCAGGCGCACGAAGATGCCGCCCGGCCGGTCGATCGACTGGGCGTCGATGCCGGACGAAATCAAGCCCATGATCTGTTCGTGCAGCAGTTGCCGGTAGCCGGACTGGTCCTCGTACCAGATCACCAGGTCGACCACCAGCCCCTTCAGGCGCCAGTAGGCGTGCGCCTGCACCAGCTGGCGCGCCAACTCGATGTTGGCCGGGTCCTTGATCTGCAGCAGCACGATGGGCAGGTCGCCGGAGATGGCGTAGGCCCACAGGCCGGACTGGCCGCGCTGGTTCTTGATCAGGATGCTGGCGTCGGCCCGCAGCGAGGCGTTCGGGTAGATCACGCTGTTGGCCAGGCGGCCGTACAACTGGGCGTCGGCCTCGCTGGCGTTGAGCTGGCGCAGCACCACCTGGCTGTGGGTCCAGGCCAGTTCGAAGACGCGGTCGGCCAGGTGGCGGTCCTGGTACTTGTCGACCAGGTGCAGCGCCGCCTCGCGCGTGTCGCACACGCCGGTGACGACGTCGATGGTGGCGCACTGGTGCGGCTCCAGCGTGATGCTGTAGCGGATCGCCAGCACCGGGTCGAGCACCGAGCCCTCGGCGCCGGCCAGCGCGGCTTCGGCCAGCGGCGCGCGCAGCGCCCACGGCGCCTGGGCGTTGCCGCCGCGGCCGATGAAGGCGGCGCGGTCGGTTTCGAACGAGACCGCGTCGGCGGCCGCGTCGTGCAGGGTCATCTGGTGCAGCAACCACGGCGCCTGCTCGTCCTTCGAGCGCGGCCGGCGGCTGCACAGGATGGCGTTCTCGTCGCGCAGGATTTCGCTTTGCACGAACAGCTTGCTGAACGCCGGGTGGGCCGCGTCGGCCGCCGGCGGCGCCATCACCACTTCGCTGTAGCTGGTGATTTCGATGCGCCGGCGCCGCTCGGATTTATTCGTGATGCGGGTCCGCCGCATTTCGATGTCGTCCTCCGGCGAGACCACGATTTCGGTGTACAGGTCGAGCCCCTTGTCGGAGCGGCGGAACTCGGCGCGGCCCTCGGAGAAGATCACCTCGTGCTTCTTCGGCTCGACCAGCGTCGGCTGGTAGGTGCTGGACCAGAAGCTGCCGTCGTCGAGGTCGCGCAGGTAGCAGAAGCTGCCCCAGTTGTCGCGCGTGCCGTCCTCGCGCCAGCGCGTCACGGCCAGGTCCTTCCAACGGCTGTAGCCGGCGCCGGCGCTGGTCACCATCACGTGGTAGCGGCCGTTCGACAGCAATTGCGTCTCCGGCATGGCGCCGCTGTGCAGCGTCAGCGCGCGCATCGGCGCGCTCTGTTCGGCGGCGCCGACGCGCAAATCGGCCAGCTCGGCGCTGTTGGAGTAGAACGCGCCGACCTGCGGGGTGCGCTCCTGCAGCACCAGCAGCGCCGACTGCAGCAGCGGGTCGGACTCGAAGCGGCGCTGCATCGGCCGGTTGTGCAGCAGGTAGCTCAGGGCCAGCAGGCCCATGCCCTGGTGGTGCAACATGAACGAACGGATCACCGCGCAGCTCTGGCCGCGCGGCAGCCGCGCCGGCGTGTAGTCGACCGCCTCGTAGAAGCCGTAGCGGCCCATGAAGCCGGCCGCCTGCATGCGCTGCATGTTCTGGCAGGCCGCCTCCGGCTGCACCATCAGGCCCAGCATGCTGGCGTAGGGCGCCACCACCAGGTCGTCGGCCAGGCCGCGCTTCAGGCCCAGGCCCGGCACGCCGAAGGCGCGGTATTGGTAGTTCAGGTTGGCGTCGACGGTGTGGTAGCCGGACTCGGAAATCCCCCACGGCACGTCGCGCTGGCGGCCGTAGTCGATCTGCGCCTCGATCACCGAATGGTAGGTCTGGTCGAGCAGGGTGTACGGATAGTTCGGCATCACCAGCAGCGGCATCAGGTACTCGAACATCGAGCCGCTCCACGACAGCAGCACCGGCTGGCCGGCCACCATGCACAACTGGCGGCCCAGCGCGAACCAGTGCTCCTGCGGCAGCTGGCCCTGGGCGATGGCGACGAAACTGGCGAGGCGCACCTCGGAGGCCAGCAGGTCGTAATAGCTGGCGTCGAGGCGGCGCTCGCTGACGTTGTAGCCGATCGCCAGCAGCTTGGTGGCGGCGTTGTACAGGAAGCGGTAGTCGACCTGGGCGAAGTCGCGCGCCTGCCCGGCCAGCGCGGCCACCAGGCGCATGCGCGCGGCGGCGGCGGCGGCGCCCCGCGCCACCAGTTCGGCCAGTTGGCCGTGGCGCTGGCGCTCGTCCGGCGGCGCATCGCCGGCGCCGTCGCCGCCGGCCATGGCGGCCAGTTCGCGCAGCGTCGGCACCCGCACCAGGCTGGCGTCGAACAGATTGGTCGAGGCCAGCGCCAGCCACGGCGCCAGTTCCAGCAGCTCGGCCAGCGCCACGCGGCATTGCCGCGCCAGCGCCTCGGCCCACATTGCCAGGGCCGGGTCGTCGCCGCCCTGGGCCAGCGGCACGCAGCGCGCGGCCGCCTCGCTCGCCTGGCCCAGGTAGGCGTGCCACTCGGGCAGGTTGGATGGATACAGCGGACGCAGCGGCGCCAGGTGCTGCTGCAGCGCCTCCAGCGCCGCCAGCAGCGCGGGGTTGGCGGCCGCGGCGGCGTGCTCGCCCAGCACGCGCAGGGTGGTGGCGATGCCGTCGGCCAGTTGCGGCGCGACGATGGGGGCGTCGAGCAGCGCGACCAGGCCGGGCTGCAAGGTCAGCAGGTGGCCGGCCAGGTTGCCGCTGTCGACGGTGGAAATATACACCGGCTGCAGCGGTTGCAGGCTCTGGATGTCGTACCAGTTGTAGAAGTGGCCCTGGTGGCGCTCCAGCGCGGCCATCGAGCGCAGCGTGTTGTCGCAGCGCTGCAGCAGCTCGCCGGCGCCGATATAGCCGAAGTCGTAGGCGCTCAGGTTGGCCAGCAGCGCCAGCCCCATGTTGGTCGGCGAGGTGCGGTAGGCAACCACCGCCAGCGGATGCTCCTGCATGTTATCCGGCGGCAGCCAGTTGCCCTGCGGGCCGACGAAGGTGTCGAAAAAGGCCCAGGTCTTGCGCGCCACCGTGTGCAGGAACTGGTGCTGTTCGGCGCTCAGGCGCGCCACTTCGCGTTCGATCGGGCGGCTGATCCACCAGCCGATCGCCGGCGCCAGCATCCACAGCAACAGCAGCGCGGCGGCCAACGGGAAGGCGGACGGGCGCCAGGCCAGCAGCGCGGCGCCGGTGGCCAGCGCCAGCAGCGGCGAAGCCCACATCGCGCGCCAGTTGCCGGCTAGGCCGCTGCCGCAGCGCGCCAGCGCCGAGGCGCGCCACTCCAGCAGGTGCTGGTGCGAAAGGTTCAGGCGCCACAGCGTGCGCAGGATGGCGTCCAGGCTGAACCAGGCCTCGTAGGGCAGGAACACCAGCGTCAGCATGGCGTGCGAAAACTGCAGGCCGCAGCGGCGTTCCCAGCCCGCCAGGTGCTGGCGCCACAGCGTGTCGCGCGGCTTGCGCGCCAGGTCGTACAGCGCCGCCGCCAGCGGCGGCACGAAGATCACGCCGAACAGCGCGCCGCACCAGAAGGCCGGGTTGGGCAGCATGGTCCAGGCCAGCAGCAGGCCCAGCGTCAGCGCCGGCGCCACCAGGCTGCGGCGCAGGTTGTCGAACAGCTTCCAGCGCGACAGCGCCGACAGCGGGTTCGGCTCGCGCTTGCCGGCGCGCCCGGGCACCCGCGGCAGCAGCCAGCCGAACAACTGCCAGTCGCCGCGGATCCAGCGTTGGCGCCGGCTGACGTCGTCGCAATAGCGCGCCGGGTATTCCTCGTACAACTGGGCGTCGCTGAGCAGGCCGGCGCGCAGGTAGCAGCCCTCCAGCAGGTCGTGGCTGAGGATGCGGTTGTCGGGCAGGCGCTCGCCCAGCACGCGCTCCCAGGTGTCGACGTCGTAGATGCCCTTGCCGATGAACGAGCCTTCGTGGAAGACGTCCTGGTACAGGTCCGAGACGGTGCGGGTGTAGGGGTCGATGCCCGGCTCGCCGCCGCACAACTGCTCGTAGCGCGAGGCGTTGGCGCCCGGCAGGCTGACCGCCACGCGCGGTTGCAGGATGCCGTAGCCGGCCAGCACGCGGCGCCCGGACGGGTCCAGCACCGGCCGGTTCAGCGGATGCATCATGGTGGCGATGAACAGGCGCGCGGCGTCGCGCGGCAACTGGGTGTCGGTGTCGAGCGTGATCACGTAGCGCAGCTCGGCCAGGCCCTCGGTGTCGCCCTCGACCAGCGCGAACTTGTCGCGCGCGCCGCCGCGCATGAAGCGGTTCAGGTCGGACAGTTTGCCGCGCTTGCGCTCCTGGCCCATCCAGCAGCGCTGCTGCGGATTCCACAGGCGCGGCCGGTGCAGCAGCAGGAACGGCGCGCCGGCGCCGTCGCCGCGGTACTTGTCGTTGAGGGCGGCGACGCGCTCGCGCAGGCGCCGCAGCAGCGCGGCGTCGTCCGGCATCACCGCCTCGGGCGCGTCGGCCAGGTCGGTCAGCAGGCAAAAGCGCAGCAAGGGGTCGCGGTTGGCCAGGAAGCGCACCTCCATGCCCTCGCACAACTGGTCGACGTTGGCCTCGCTGTAGACCAGGCTGGGCAGCGCCACCACGGCGCCGGCGCCGGCCGGGATGCCGGCGCGGAAATCCATCCGCGGCAGCGGGTGCGGCGTGGTGCACAGCGTCGCCAGCCAGTTCACCAGCGCCAGCGCGAACTGGCTGGCGGCCAGCACGGTCAGCAGCGCCAGCGCCGCCAGCACCCAACCGTGCACGCCGTGGCGCACGGCGCGTTCCAGCAGCAGCGCGCTGACCACCGTGGTCAGCGCCGCCACGCTGCCCAGGTACACCGCCAGCGGCGCGGCGCGGCCGGTGCGCTGCAGCGCCTCCAGCGGCGGCAGGCGCACGCCGGCCTGTTTTTCCAGCACCAGCAAGCCGCCGCCGACCAGGTAGAAGCCGACGTGGCCGGTGCGCGGGTCGGCGCCGGCGCCGTGGTTGCGCGCCAGTTGCAGCGCCATCTCGGCGACCTCGACCTCGCTGGCCGGGCTGCGCTTGGCAATGCGTTCGATGACGTGGCGGTACTGGTCGCGGGTGGCGAAGTCCATGCTGGCGTAGACCCCGGCCGGGTCGCAGCGCAGGCTCTGCTCGACGACGCTCATCGACTCGACGAACTCTTGCCAGTCCATGGTGCCGAGGAAGCGCAGGCTGCCGATGCTGTTGGCGACCGAGACCTGGTCGCCGGCCTGCTGCTGGATCTCGTTCTGGATCTGCTGCTCGATGGTCTGGCCGCTCTCGGCCAGCCGGTGCGTGACCCAGGACAGCGCCAGCGTCAGCGCCGGGCCCTGGCCCTGCAGGCGCCGCGCCAGCTCGGCCACGAAGGCGCTGGTGATGGGCGGGTTCGAGCGCGCCATGTCGGCCACCAGCAAGATCAGGCCGCTGGGATTGCGCTCGGCGACCTCGGTCATCTGGTCGGCCCAGCTGTTGGCCAGGTCGCGCTGGCGGCGGTTGTCGGCCACCCGCGCGGCGACCCGGCGCAGGTTCTCGATCAGCGCCAGGCGCAGCATGATGGGAATCGCCCACAACTCGCCCAGGCTGAGCGTGGCGACGTCCTGGTAGGCCTCGACGAAATGGCGTAGGCTCTCCGGGTCGACCCGGCCGTCGCCGTGCGAGATGATCTCCAGCGCGATCCGGTAGACCCGCGGGCAGCCGTCGGCGCCGCCCAGGCGCGGCAATTCCTTGCTGTAGTCCTTCGGCAGGTGCCGCTTGGCGGTGCGGATCTGCTCCTCGATCAGGTAGAAGTTATCCAGCAGCCATTCGGACGCCGGCGTCACCTGGCGCCCGCCCTTGACGGCGGCGGTCAGCTCGTTGACGGTCTCGGTGATCAGGGTGGCGTTGGCGGCCAGCCGCGCCAGCAGGCGGTCGCTGCCGCCGCGCCGGCCGAGCTGGTGGCCGGCCGCCAGCGTCTTGCCGTGCGCCGCCATCTGCATCGCGCTGAACAGTTCGGAGCGCAGCGGCAGGGCGTCGTCGGCCTCGCCGCCGGCCGGCGCGGCCGCGCCGGCGGCGACGCGCCATGCGGCGAATTGATCGGCCAATCGGGTGATATATTGTTTCAACATGAACCTCGCTAGGTTCGCGCACGGGGACGCGGCACCGCCGGCACGCGCCATGGGTGCGGCGATGTTAGTTATGGAGGGGAGTTCTCTTCTGCATCCTAAGTGCCGGCACCAATCGCCACTGTGCGTTAACGAACATAAGCGGCGCATTGCAGTCACACGGGCAATAAAAAACGGTGCGACAGGCGTTTTAAGGCGGAATAGTTGGGCAGTGGAAATAGCGGGGCGCGATGTGGATTTTCGCAGGCCGGGTTTGCCCTCCGCTGTTACGCGGCGTGGGGCAAACCCGACCGGCGTCGGCGGCGGCCCGGCGTCGGCTGACGCGTTGCGCGCATCCGACCTACGACACTCAGTTCGACGAATAGTTCGTCGTGCCGCCCGTGCTGACGGCCCAGCGCTTACCCATCACATAGGTTTTTTCGACATTCCGGTCGTCGCCCAGGGTTTGCAGCACGAACAACTTGTCCTCGACGCTGGCGGCGCGCTGCATGCGCAGACGCATCAGGTCGGTGGCGTTCGGATTGACGACGATGAAGTCGGCTTCCCTGCCGGCGCGGAAGCTGCCGACCTTGTCGTCCAGGTCGAGCGCCTTGGCGGCGCCCAGCGTGGCCAGGTAAAAGGCCTTCAGCGAAGTCAGCGGATGGCGCTGGTCCGGGTTGTCCACATAGGCCTTGTGCAACTGGCTGACCTTGTAGGCCTCGCCCATGGTGCGCAGCGCCGAAAAACTGGTGCCGGCGCCGACGTCGCTGCCCAGGCCGACCTTGACCTTGTACTGCTCGGCCTTTTGCAGGTCGAACAGGCCGCTGCCGAGGAACAGGTTGGAGGTCGGGCAAAACGCCACCGCCGAGCCGGTCGCCGCCAGCGACGCGAACTCGTCGTCGCGCAGGTGCACGCCGTGGGCGTAGATCGAACGCTTGCCCGACAGGCCGAAGCCGTTGTAGACGTCGAGGTAGCCGCTGGAGGCCGGGAACAGCGCCTGCACCCAGGCGATTTCACCCTTGTTCTCGGACAGGTGGGTGTGCATGTAGACGTCCGGGAACTCCTTGAGCAGCTTGCCGGCCATCGTCAACTGCTCCGGCGTCGACGTCGGCGCGAAGCGCGGCGTCACCGCGTAACGCAGGCGGCCCTTGTTGTGCCAGCGCTGAATCAGCGCCTTGGAATCGGTGTAGGACGACAGCGCGGTGTCGAGCAGGTAGTCGGGCGCGTTGCGGTCCATCATCACCTTGCCGCCGATCAGGCGCATATTGCGCGCGCTGGCCTCCTCGAACAGCGCGTCCACCGACTGCGGGTGCACGGTGCCGAACACCAGCGCGGTGGTGGTGCCGTTGCGGGCCAGCTCGTTCAAGAACACCTTGGCGATTTTTTGCGCGTAGGCCTTGTCGGCGAACTGCTTTTCGGTCGGGAAGGTGTAGGTTTCGAGCCACTCCAGCAGTTGCTGGCCGTACGAGCCGATCATCTCGGTTTGCGGGTAGTGGACGTGGCTGTCGATGAAACCGGGCATGATCAGCTTGCCGGTGTAGTCGACCACGTAGACATAGGGGTTGGCCGCCAGCACGCTGGCGGCCGGGCCGACCGCCTTGACCTTGCCGTCGGCGCCGACCAGCAGCACGCCGTCCTCGAAATACTCGTACGGCTGCGCGCTGGTGGCCGGGTCGTCGAGGAAGTGCAGCACCGAGCCGCGGTAGGCCACGGTCTGCGACTGGCCCTGCTGTTCCTGGCTCGGACTTTGGTTCTGCGCGGCGGCCGGTAGCGGCCCCGCCATGGCGGCGGCAACGATGGCCGACAGGTACAGCGGCAAGCGTTTTTTGCTGCCTTTTTTGATACATTCCACAGGTGTCTCTCTTTCTCGTTAAAGGAATAGAAGAATTGAACCGGCGTCTCAAGACGCTCTCGTCGGACCTGAATGTACGGCAGCGGCATGGGGGCGGCATTCCAGTTCGCGCATGCCCTCCATATATAAATCGATATGCCAAAACGCCGCAGCAGGCGTATAAAAAAGATAATTTTTTCCGCTGGGAAATAAAAAACCCCAACAATACTCGGCATTGTTGGGTTTTTTGCCACAGCGCCGCGCGCCGCCGCGCCGGCGCATCAGGCGGCCAGCGCCAGCGGCGTCAGCGCGGCCTCGGCCAGCGCCATGCCGCCGCTGACATGCCAGGCGGCCGGGTAGCCAAGCCGGTGCAGGCAGGCGACCGCCTTGCCGCTGCGGTTGCCGCTGCGGCAAAAGAACACCAGCGGCACCCGCTCGCCGCGCAGCCAGTCGCCCAGGTGCGCCCCCAGGTGGCTCAGCGGTACGCTCAGCGCGGCGCGCCCGCCCAGGGTGGCGGCGGCGCCGGCCGCGTGCTCGTAGCTTTCGCGCACGTCCACCAGCAGCGCGTCCGGATGGCTGCGCAGGAAGGCGTCCAGCGCGGCCGGCTCCAGCTGGGCGCCGCTGGCGTCGACGGCGGCGACCGCGCCGCGCTCGGCGCGCAGGCTGCTGCAGACTTGGCCTTGCTCGTTGCGGCCCGGACAGAGCAAGGTGTCGAGGTCGATCGGCGCGGCGTCCAGCGCGGCCGCCGCCAGCTCGCCGGTGAAGGCGAAGCGCACCGCCGGCGGCGCCAGCACGCCGCCGGCCGCCGCCCCCAGCAGGTAGTAGGCCTGGCCGGAACCCGGCGCCACCCGCGCCAGCGCCTGCGCCCCCAGCGCCAGCGCGGCGCAGACGCTGCCGTCGCCGAGCGCAAGGCTGGCGGCGGCGGCCGGCCAGCCCAGCGCGTCGGCGCCGGCGCCGGCGGCCGGGTCGAGCCGGTCGGCCAGCTCCGCCAGCAGCGCCGCGCGCAGCGCGCCGCCGTCCCGCGGCGCGCTAGTGTGCAGCAGCGCCGCCACGCGGTAGTCGTGGCAGCGCACATACGCAACCAAGCGCCCGGCCAGCGCCGCCAGCGGGTCGATGATGACGCAACTGCGGCTGGCCGCGTCCGTCACCAACCAAGTGCAGGCGCCGTCGGCGCCGAGCTGGATAACGCCGTCGCGCGCCGGCGCCGCCGGCCCGGACGGCATCAGGCAGGCCGCCCGCAGCGCCGCGCCGCAACGCTCGATGCGCCGGCAGGCGGCGGCGATGGTGGCCGCGTCGGTGTGCGGGCCGAACGACATGCGGATCGCCGCGCCGCTGCGCCAGCGCGGCAGGCGCATCGCCTCCAGCACGTAGCTGGGCGCACTCTGCGCCGACGAGCAGGCGCTGCCGGAACTGACGCGCACGCCGGCGGCGTCGAACACGTCCAGCAGTTCCTTGCTGGCCACGCCCGGCACGGAAAAGTTCAGCGTGGTCGGCAGCGACAGTTCCAGCGGCATGTTGAAGACGATGCCGGGCAGCGCTTGGCGCAGGCTGGCCACCAGGCGCGCGCGCATCGCCGCCAGTTCGGCGTGGCTGCGGAAGGTGGCGCCGTCCTCCAGCGCCGCCAACACCGCGCCGAGGGCGGCGATGCCGGCCATGTTTTCGGTGCCGGAGCGCTGGCCCGACTCCTGGCCGCCGCCGACGATGAGCGGCGTGAACGGCGCGCCGGCGCGCACGTACAACATGCCGACGCCCTTCGGCGCGTACAGTTTGTGGCCCGAGAACGGCGCGTAGTCGATGCGCGTCGCGCTCAGATCCAGCGCCAGCTTGCCGAGCGCCTGCACGCAGTCGACCAGCCAGTAGGCGGCGCTGGCGCTGTCGGCCAGCACGGCGGCGATGCCGTCCAGGTCGGACACCACGCCGGTCTCGTTGTTGGCCGCCATGGTGCACAGCAGCGCCGTCTGGCCGGCCAGCGCGCGCAACGCCGCCAGGTCGTGGCGGCCGTCGCCGTCGACCGGCAGCGCGCGCAGTTCCAGGTCCAGCCCGAGCAGGCGGTTCCAGTGCGCCAGGCTCTCCGGCACGGCCTTGTGCTCGGTGGCGCCGTACAGCAGCAGCGTGCCGATGGCGGCGCCGCCGGCACGCCGCTCGCGCAGCGCGCACAACGCCGACAGCACGGCGGTCTGGATGCCCTCGGTGGCGCCGCTGTTGAACATCAGGCGGCCGGCGCCGGCGCCGACCACGCGGCGGGCGCGCCGTCGCACCGCCTCCAGCATGGCCTTGGCCCGCAGGCCGGTGGCGTGGGTGCTGCTGGGGTTGCCGAAGCCGAACGCCATCGCCTGCGCGGCGGCGGCGAGCGCGGCCGGCAGCACGGCGCTGGTGGCGTTTCCGTCGAGGTAGATTTCGGTCATCATGGTGTTATCTTTGCAAGTAAGTTCCATCACAGTTTAACCAGCGCCAGCCGTGAAAACATACTCATTCACCCTGCATTACCATTAAACTGTAGAACGTTTATTCTCTCGATTGCATAGCCACTATATGAATCCCCTCGATAAGTACGATTGCGCGATCCTCGCCGCGCTGCAGGCCGACGGCACCTTGTCGATCGCCGGCCTGAGCGAGAAGATCGGCCTGTCCAACACGCCTTGCTGGAAGCGCGTCAAACGGCTCGAGGAGGACGGTTACATCGAACGCCGCGTCGCCATCGTCAACCGCCAGAAGGTCGGCCTGCCGGTAACGGTGTTCGTCAGCGTGCGCACCGGCCAGCACGACGAGAAATGGCTGCGCCGCTTCGCCGCCGCCGTGATGGCGCTGCCCGAGGTGCAGGAATTCCACCGCATGAGCGGCGACGTCGACTACCTGTTGAAGGTGGTCACCACCGACATCGGCGGCTACGACGCCTTCTACAAAAAGCTGATCAAATCGGCCCAGTTGAGCGGCGTCTCGTCGGCCTTTTCGATGGAGCAGATCAAGTCCACCACGGCGCTGCCGCTGGAATTGATTTCACATAATTTGTAACGCGCCGGCGCGAACGTTGTTCTGGTGCAACGTGAGCGGATTCGCCGGATTGAACCTCGCCGCAATCGGTCTATACTGGGATTCCCCGCGCTTTGCCGCCTTCCTTCCAGGACCCTCGATGAATCTCCTGCGCCGCATGTCGATCCAAAAGAAACTGCTGCTCAGCATGGGCATGTGCCTGTTGCTGTTCCTCGCCATCTCCTCCGTGCTGAGCGTGGCCATGACGGGCCAGAACATCCGCGAGCGCGTCATCACGCTGGAGCTGCCGGCGCAGATCGGCGAGATCCGCAACGACATCCAGCGCCAGATCGCGCTGCCGCTGGCGGTGTCGCTGTCGATGGCCAACAACACCTTCCTGCACGACTGGGAAGACGGCGACCTGCCGGACGAGGGCATGCCGGCCTGGCAAGCCTACGCCAAGGCGCTCAAGGAAAAGAACAAGGCCGCCAGCGTGTTCTGGATTTCCGGCAGCAGCGGCAAGTACCTGAGCGACGCGGGCCTGGTGCGCACGCTGGAGAAGGCCAAGGCCGGCGACCAGTGGTTCTACGGCTTCCTGGCCGGCGGCAAGCCCTACACGCTCGACCTCGACAAGGACGCCAGCGCCAACACCTTCATGCTGTTCATTAACACCCGGGTCGCCACCGGCAAGGGCAAGCAAGCCGTCGCCGGCCTCGGCCTGTCGGTCGAGTCGCTGGCCGAGACCATCCGCGCCTACAGGATCGGCAAGTCCGGCTTCGTCTACCTGGTGCGCGCCAACGGCGGCCTGCTGATCCACCGCGACGCCGCGCTGGCCGACGGCAAGCACATGCTCAAGGACTTGCCCGGCTTCGACGAGAAGGTCAGCGCCGCCCTGCTGAACGGCGCCAAGTTCGCCCACACCACCTACAACGCGCCCAGCGGCAAGCAATTCGTCGCCTCGTCCTTCGTGCCGGAGCTGAACCTGTACGTGGTGGCCGAGGTGCCCGAGGCCGAAGTGCTCGACAACGTCACCAGGTCGGCCACCATCTCGGCGCTGGTGGCCGGCCTGGTCGGCGGCGGCATCGGCCTGTTCATCATCTTCCTGATCAGCCGCGCCATCGCCGCGCCGGTCAGCCGCGCCGCCCACATGCTGGAGGAGATCGCCAGCGGCAACGGCGACCTGAGCCGACGCATGACGGTCGAGTCGGAGGACGAGATCGGCGCGCTGGCCGGCGCCTTCAACCGCTTCGTCTCCTCGCTCAACGTGACCATCGGCCAGGTGCGCGAGAGCACCGGCCTGATCGCCTCGGCGTCGAGCGAAATCGCCAGCGGCAACCTGGACCTGTCGAACCGCACCGAGGCGCAGGCCTCCAGCCTGGAGGAGACCGCCGCCGCGATGGAGGAGCTGACCTCGACCGTCAAGCAGAACGCCGACAACGCCAAGCAGGCCAACCAGTTGGTGGTGTCGGCCTCCGGCTACGCCGTCAAGGGCGGCGACGTGGTCGGCCAGGTGGTCGAGACGATGGGTTCGATCACCGCCAGCTCGCGCAAGATCGTCGACATCATCGGCGTCATCGACGGCATCGCCTTCCAGACGAATATCCTGGCGCTGAACGCCGCCGTCGAGGCGGCTAGAGCCGGCGAGCAGGGCCGCGGCTTCGCCGTGGTCGCCTCCGAGGTGCGCAACCTGGCCCAGCGCAGCGCCGGCGCGGCCAAGGAAATCAAGGACTTGATCGTCGACTCGGTGGCCAAGGTCGACGCCGGCAGCAAGTTGGTCGACACCGCCGGCGCGACCATGCAGGAAATCGTCCAATCGGTGCAGCGGGTGGCCGACCTGATGGCCGAGATCGCCCACGCCAGCCAGGAGCAAAGCCTGGGCATCGGCCAGGTCAACAGCACCATCATCCAGATGGACGACACCACCCAGCAAAACGCCGCGCTGGTCGAGCAGGCCGCCGCCGCCGCGCAGTCGCTGCAAGACCAGGCCGCCAAGCTGGCGCAGGTGGTCAGCGTGTTCAAGCTGGAGGAAACGGGCCTGGCGCGGTCGACGCCAAGCGCGCCGGCGGCGCCGCGCCGGCCCGCCCCGCCACGCGCCCCGGCGGCGGCGAAAACGCCGTTGGCGGCGCCGAAGCCGCCGGCCAAGGCCAAGCCGGCGCCGTCGAGCGCCAAAACCGCCGACGAATGGGAAGAGTTCTAACCGTTGGGGGTGAAATACCAAGTGGGCACCGTCGCACCGGGTTGAAAGGGCGGGCATGGGATAATGCCCCACCCTTTTCCCCGAGCGAGCGCCATGCCCACCTTCCAAGCCCGCCTGAGCGGCGCCACTTACCCGCCGGCCGGCTCGATCGTCGGCGCCCGCTTCGAGCGCGGCCGCCTGCTGGTCGACGCCGCCGGCCTGGCGCTCGACCCGGCCGGGCTGATCGTCAGCGTCGGCGGCTTCGAACAACCCGAACTGTTCCTCAACTGGCTAGACGACAACGGCGCCCCGGCCGCGCTGCAACCGCTGGCCGCGGCCGACATCGCCACGCTGCTGGCCGACGCCCCGCCGGCCTTGCAGCCGCCATTGCAACTGTGGCGCCAGCGCGGCGGCAACCGCCGCCAGGTGTGGAGCTGGCTGGGCGCGTTGGCCGGCGGCGCCGTCCTGCTGGCGGCGCTGGCGTGGTGGCAGGCGCCGCGCGCGGCGGGCTGGCTGGCCGGGCAAGTGCCGGTCTCGGTCGAGGAAAAACTGGGCCGCCTCGCGCTGGCCCAGCTGCGCTCGCAAGGCCGGCTGCTCGACAGCGGCGCGGCGCAGCAGGCGCTGCAGCGCATCGGCGCCGAGCTGACCCGCGGCTCGCGCTACCGCTACCAATGGTTCGTCAAGCAAGACCCGACGGTGAACGCCTTCGCCATGCCGGGCGGCTACGTCGTGGTCCATTCCGGGCTGCTGCAACTGGCCGCCAACCCGACCGAGCTGGCCGCCGTGCTGGCCCACGAGGTGCAGCACATCGAACAGCGCCATTCGCTCAAGCAAATGATCGGCTCGCTCGGCTGGGGCGCCTTGCTCAGCGTGACCGTGGGCGACGTCAGCGCGGTGGCGGCGACGCTGGCGCACCAGGCCGGCGCGCTGTACTTCAGCCGCGACATGGAGGACGAGGCCGACCGGCTGGGTTTCCAGGCGCTGCTGCGCGCCAACATCAAACCGGACGGCATGCTCAGCTTCTTCCAGAAAATGGCGGAGGCGGACGCCAAGGACGGCGGCGCCGTGCTGCCGGCGTGGATCTCGTCGCACCCGGACACGGCCCAGCGCGGCGCCCGCATCCGCGCGCTGATCGCCGCCCAGCCCTGCCCGCCATGCCGGAGCGTGGACGGCGACTGGGCGGCGCTCGTCGCCAGCCTCGACGCGGGCAAAAAATAGGCCGCGGGGCCGTGCCGCGGGGCATCGAAACATTGTCCAAATTGCAGCCGATGGCGTATCCTTGCCGCCAACGTTCACCACTCCCCACGAAGGAAGCAGTTTATGACGCATCGTTTCAATGCCGGCACAATCGGCACGCTGGCCGCCGCCCTCCTTTTTAGCTGCGCCTGCGCCGGCGCCGCCCCGCCGTCCGGCGCCGTCGCGCCAAGCGCCGGCGCCGACCAGGCGCCTGCCAACGGCGCGGCCAAGGCGCGGCGACAACTGCGCGCCCTGGCCGACGAGTACTACGACGCCCAGGCCCGCTTCGACCCGCTCGGCGCCACGGAAAACGGCGACAACCGCTTCGACAGCCAGTTGGGCATGGGTATCGCGCCGGCCGTGCGCGCCAGGCAGTTCGCGTTGCTGCGCCGCTTCGCCGCGCGCCTGGCCGCGATCAAGCCGGAGCAGCTCAACGGCGGCGAGCGTATCAGCCACGACATCCTCGGCCTTGAACTGGCCAGCGCGCTGACGTTTGAAAAATTCCCCGAACACCTGCTGCCGCTGAACCAGATGGACAGCGTGCCGGTCGCGCTGGCCAACTACGCCGGCGGCGACGCCGCCCAGCCGATCAACAGCGTCCAGCAATACGACGCCTACCTGAGCCGCGTGGGACAAATGCCGGCGTGGATAGACCAGGCCATCGCCAACATGCGCCAGGGCATGCGCAGCGGCATCGTGCTGCCGAAGGCGCTGGTCGAATCGGCCCTGCCGCAGTTCCAGAAACTACGCAGCGATACGGTGGAAAAGAGCGTCTACTACACGCCGATCGGCAAGCTGCCGGCGCGCTTTTCCGCCGCCGACAAGCGCCGCCTGAGCGCCGCCTACCGCAGCGTCATCGGCGCCACGGTGTTGCCGGCGCTGGCCCGGCTGGCCACCTTCATCGAACAGGAATACCTGCCCGCCAGCCGCGACAGCAGCGGCTGGAGCGCCCTGCCCGGCGGCGCCGAATGGTATCAGGCGCGCGTCGCCAGCCAGACCACCACCGCCTTGCAGCCCGAGCAGATCCACGCCATCGGCCTGCAGGAAGTGGCGCGCATCCAGGCCCAGTTCAGCGTGCTCGGGCCGCAGCTCGGCTACGACGGTCCGGCCGCCGGCCTGCCGCTGTGGGTTGCCGCGCAGCCGAAGTTCCACCCCTTCACCACCGAGCAGGAAGTGCTGGACGTCTACCGCAAGCTCAACGTGCTGCTCGACAGCAAGCTGCCGGCGCTGTTCACGTTGACGCCGAAGGCGCCGCTGGACTTGCGCCTGGAGCCGGAACTGAGCCGCGCCACCGCCGCCGACCACTACACGCCGCCGGCGGCGGACGGCAGCCGCCCGGGCGTGTTCTGGTCGGTGGTCAACGATCCCAAGCAGTACGGCAACAGCGGCATGACCACGCTGTTCCTGCACGAGGGCAAGCCGGGCCACCATTTCCACCTGGCGCTGGTACAGGAAATGCCCTTGCCGAACTTCCGCAAATTCGGCGGCAACAACGCCTTCACCGAAGGCTGGGCGCTGTACGCCGAAACGCTGGGCAAGGAAATGGGGCTGTTCGAGAACCCGGCCGATTACGTCGGCCACCTGACCGACGAGCTGCTGCGCGCCACCCGCCTGGTGGTCGACACCGGCCTGCACGCCAAGGGCTGGACGCGCGAACAAAGCATTGCCTACATGCGCGACACGCTCGGCTACGACGCCGGCGCCAAGAGCGAAACCGAGCGCTACATGGCCTGGCCGGCGCAGGCGCTGGGCTACAAGATCGGCGCGCTGAAAATCGTCGAACTGCGCCAGCGCGCGGCCGCCGCCCTGGGTGACAAGTTCAGCCTGCCGAAGTTCCACGAAGTGGTGCTGGGCGACGGCACCCTGCCGCTGAGCCTGTTGGAAAGCAAAGTCGACCGCTGGATCGCCGCGCAGCAATAAAACCGCGCCAAGGCCGACGAGTGCCGCTTAATGCCGGGCCGCGCAGGCCGCCGGCGGCGTCCGCGCCGGCAGCCTGCGCAGCGTGGCGGCGCGAACGCCGTCGCGCACGCTCCACGCCAGCGCGAGCATGCCCAGCGCCGTCAGCAGCCAGCTGCGCCAGCCGTAATCGACCGCGACAATCGCCGCGGGCAAGCCGCGCCAGCGCCGCAACTGGCCCACCAGCAAGCTCAAAAACACGCCCAGGTTGATATACAACAACACATGGCTAAGCTGTTCGCTGACGCTCAACACCCGCGTGCGCAACTCGACGACGGCGTCGCGCGTCGTCACGCCCAACTCGGCGGCCACCAGCGCCGCCACCAGCCAGACCGGAGCGCCATGCCACTGCCACCACGCCAGGCCGATGAACAGCGCGGCGAACAGCGACTCGCGCGCGCAGTGCAGGCCTTGCTCGCGGGCGGCCCAGGCTTGCGACGGCAGGCGCTCCTTCAGCTCATGGTTCCAGAGCACGTCGAACGCGCCGATCAGCCCATGCAAGATTAGAAAATACAACATCGTCGCTCAGCGCGGCCGGTCCGCCCCCGGCAGCAGGCGCGGCAGCGCCAGGCCCAGGCCGAAGGCGGCGTACACCAGCAACAGCGAAGCGCTCGACAGGCGCTGCTCGTAGCCGGGGTGCAGCCGCTGCGGCGTCAGCTTGTAATCGACGAAGCAGGCCAGCGCCGACATCGCCGCCGCCGAGCCGAGCACCGGCACCGCGCCGCGGGCGCGCCCGCCCAACCATTTCTCGTACAGCACCGCCCACATCACCGCGCTGGCATGGTGGATCACATAGCCGGGCAGCGTGTAGCGCACGCTAGGCCGGTTCTGGCGCACCGCGCGCTGGCCCCACGGCAAACAAGCAAACGGAGTTTGTCGATGCGTATCCTGCTCACCGGAGCCAGCGGTTTTATTGGCCGCCACCTGCGCGCGGCGCTGCTGGCGGCCGGCCACACGCTGGTGTTGACCGCGCGCGGCGCCGCCGCCCATGCGCCCGAGCCGGGCCTGCGCTACATCGAGGCCGACTTCAGCCGCGACGTCGAGCGCAGGTATGGCGCCCGCGCTTGGCGCGGATCGACGCCGTGATCAACGCCGTCGGCATCCTGCGCGAACGCGGCGGCCAGCGCTTCGACGCCATCCACGCGCGCGCGCCGTGCGCGCTGTTCCAGGCGTGCGAGGCGGCCGGCGTGGCGCTGGTACTGCAAATTTCCGCGCTGGGCGCCGACGCCGGGGCGCGCAGCCGCTACCACCTGTCGAAAAAACGCGCCGACGACGTCCTGCTGGCCTTGCCGCTGCGCGGCGTCGTGGTGCAGCCGGCGCTGGTGTATGGCGACGACGGCGTCAGCGCGCGCCGCTTCACCGGCATCGCCAGCTGGCCGCTGCTGCCGCGCCTGGGCCGCGCCGAGCACACCATCCAGCCGCTGCACGTCGACGACTTGGTGGCGGCGGTGATGGCGCTGCTGGCCGAACCGCCGGCGCGCAGCGGCCGCGTCGAGCTGGCCGGGCCGGAGCCGTTGTCGCTGACCGACTTCCTGCAAACCCTGCGCGCGGCCATGGGCCTGCCGCGCGGACGCGTGCTGACGATTCCGCGCCCGCTGGTGCGCCTGGGCGCCGCGTTCGGCGCGCTGCTGCCGAACAGCCTGCTCGACGGCGAAACGCTGGCCATGCTCGAGCGCGGCAACAGCGGCAGCCCGGCGACGCTGCGCCACCTGCTGGGCTACCCGGCCCGGCCCCCGGCGCAATTCATCGCGCCCGCGGCGGCACCGCGCGTGCGCCTGCAAGCCAAACTGAGCTGGCTGCTGCCGCTGCTGCGCGCGTCGCTGGCGGCGCTCTGGCTGGGCACCGCCGCCGTTTCGCTGGGCCTGTACCCGGTGGCCGACAGTTACGCGCTGCTGGCGCGCACCGGCCTGAGCGGCACGCCGGCCAGCGTCGCCCTGTACGGCGCCGCCCTGCTCGACCTGGCGCTTGGGCTGGGCACGCTGCTGATGCGCCGCCGGCGCCGCCTGTGGCAGGCGCAGATCGCCCTGATCGTCGCCTACAGCGCCATCATCGCGTGGAAACTGCCGGAATTCTGGCTGCACCCGTACGGCCCGCTGCTGAAAAACCTGCCGCTGCTGGCCGCGCTCTGCTTGCTGCTGGAACTCGACGAAAGCCACTGATGGACTACCTGCTGGTCAAAGTGCTGCACATCCTGTCGGCCACCTTCCTGTTCGGCACCGGTGTCGGCTCGGCGTTCTATCTGCTGTTCACCAGCCTCAGCCGGGACGTCCGCGCCATCGCCGTCGTCACGCGCGCGGTGGTGCTGGCCGACTGGCTGTTCACCGCCACCACGATGGTGCTGCAACCGCTCACCGGCCTGTACCTGGCGCACCTGGCCGGCATGCCGCTGGGCAGCCGCTGGCTGGCCTGGTCGCTGCTGCTGTACGGCGTCGCGGTGGCCTGCTGGCTGCCGGTGCTGTGGCTGCAAATCCGCCTGCGGCGGCTGGCCTGCCGCGCCGCCGCCGACGGCGCCGCGCTGCCGGCCGTCTACTGGCGCTACTTCCGGCTCTGGGTGGCGCTCGGCTTTCCAGCCCTGCTGGCCTTCCTGGCCATCTTTTATTTGATGGTCGTCAAGCCAGCGTGAAGGCGGGGCCAGCCCGCGCCATGCGCGCTCAATTGATCTAGCGCAGAACCGGGCCGGCGCGGCACGTTTCCCATGCCGGCGACGGAACTGTCGCGGCCACCACGGGCCTAAACGATATGACCATTCAACGATTGGCGCTTGCGCGGCGGGACCGCGGCGTGCGCCGGGAGACATCATGCCAAACATCACCGAACATTCCCCGTCAAGCCGGAGCCGGCCCGGCTCCTGGCAATTCCCCACCTCGTCCGAAATGCCGGACGACGACGCCGACAGCGAACACGAAGCGCACGCGGCGCCCTCGCGGCGCGGCGCCGGCTATGCAGACGAGCAGCGCGGCGCCGCCGGGCAACGCGGCAACCAGCTGGCGACCGCGCTTGGCTGGCTGAGCATCGGCGTCGGCGTGGCCCACCTGCTGGCGCCGCGCGCGGTCGCCAAGGCGGCCGGCCTGCCGCCCTCGCCGCTGATGATGCGCGCCATGGGCGTGCGGGAACTGGTCTGCGGCGTCGGCCTGCTGAACCAGCCGGCCTCGCCGACATGGCGCTGGTCGCGCGTGGCCGGCGACGCCGCCGACCTGCTGATGCTGGGCGTGGCCACGCGCGCGCCGGGCAGCGCGCGCGGGCGCCTGGCCGCCACCGCCGCGGTGGTGGCCGGCGTGGCGGCGCTGGACGTGATGGCCGGCGTGCGCAGCGCCGCCCGGCAGCCGTACCGCGCCACGGCGCTGGCCGGCGGCGCCGGCGTGCCGGTGACGCAGACGGTCAGCATCAACCGCTCACCCGACGAGTGTTACCAGTTCTGGCGCGACCTGGAGCGCCTGCCGCGCTTCATGCAGCACCTCGAATCGGTGCAGCGCATCGACGAACGCCGCTCGCACTGGAAGGCCAAGGGGCCGGTCGGCAGCAGCGTCGAGTGGGACGCCGACATCACCGAGGATGTGCCGGGCCAGCGCCTAGCCTGGCGCTCGGTCGACGGCGCCGACGTCGCCAACGAGGGCGTGGTGGAATTCCTGCCGGGTCCGGGCGGGCGCGGCACCGTGCTGACGGTCGGCATGCGCTACGATCCACCGGCCGGTAAGGTCGGCGCGGTCGCCGCCAAACTGTTCGGCGAAGAGCCGTCGCAACAGATCGAAGAAGACCTGCGCCGCTTCAAGCAATTGATTGAAACGGGGGAAATCGCCACCACCAACGGCCAGCCCAGTGGACGGCGCAGCTTCCTTGCGCGCCTGTTCAACAAAGAGGTGCGACCATGAAAGCGAACTGCTGGCACGGCAAGCAAGACGTGCGCGTCGAACAGGTGCCCGACCCGAGCATTCTGAACCCGCGCGACGCGATCATCAAAGTCACCTCGACGGCCATCTGCGGCTCGGACTTGCACCTGTATAACGGCGTGGTACCGACGATGGCGCAGGGCGACATCCTCGGCCACGAATTCATTGGCGAGGTGGTCGAGCTGGGCGCCGGCGTCGACAACTTGAGCGTGGGCGAGCGTGTGGTGGTGCCCTTTCCCATCGCCTGCGGCCGCTGCTTTTTTTGCGAACAAAAAATGTTCTCGGTGTGCGAAAACTCCAACCCGAACGCCTACATGGCGGAAAAACTGTGGGGCCACTCGCCGGCCGGCATTTTCGGCTATTCCCACCTGACCGGCGGCTATGCCGGCGGCCAGGCCGAGTACGTCAGGGTACCGTACGCCGACGTCGGCCCGCTACCCATACCGGCCGGGATGAAGGACGAACAGGTGTTGTTTCTATCGGACATTCTACCCACCGGTTACATGGCGGCCGAGGCCTGCGACATCGAGCCGGGCGACGTCGTCGCCGTTTGGGGCTGCGGCCCGGTCGGCCAGTTCGCGATCCAGAGCGCCTACCTGCTCGGCGCCGAACGCGTGATCGGCATCGACCACTACCCCGAACGGCTGCGCATGGCGCGCGAGCAGTCGGGCGCCGAGACCATCAACTTCGACGAGGTCGACGTGCTCGACGCGCTCAAGCAGATGACGGGCGGACGCGGCCCCAACGCTTGCATCGACGCCGTCGGCATGGAGGCGCACGGCGCCGGCGCTGCCTACGCCTACGACCGGGTCAAGCAAGCGGTGCGGCTGGAAACGGACCGCCCGACGGCGCTGCGCGAGGCGCTGCTGGCGTGCCGCAACGGCGGCGTGGTTTCGGTGCCGGGCGCCTACGGCGGCTTCAGCGACAAAATCCCCTTCGGCGCCGTCATGAACCGTTCGCTGACCATCAAAACCGGCCAGACCCACGTGCAGCGCTACATGGCGCCGCTGCTGGAGCGGATACAAAAGGGCGAGCTGGACCCGTCGGTCATCATCACCCACCACTTGCGGCTCGACGACGCGCCGCACGGCTACGACATCTTCATGAACAAGCAGGAACAATGCATCAAAGTCGTCATGCACCCGTAACGCGTGCCGGGGGGGGGCCGGACCCTTGGGGTCTGCCCCCCGCCGCCTTTGGTTTGAAGCTACACCAGCAGCGCCGCGCACATCGACTTGACCTCCTCGTCGGACTCCTCCAGTATGCTTTTCAGCATCTCGTTATCGATGATGAAACCGATGACCGATTCCGACGGCGTCAGCATCTCCAGCGAACTCGCCTGCAAGGGCGACGCGACCGGCGCCAACTGCTTGGCCAGCAACAGGGTGTCCAGCAGGGAATCGGGCGGAATCGCCAACAAGCCGTCGCGCACCCCCTCGACGGCCGCGGCCACAGCATCGGGAATCATCAAGCGTTTCATGACCTCGTGTGAAATAACCTCCTCGGCCGACTCCATCCACCGCTCCGGCTTGCCTTGTAGTAGGCCGGGAAACTCGTCGGCGCGCGACAGCAAATAAAATCCGCCGACCTCGTGTACGATGCCGGCGAACAAAGCGGTATCGGCGTCGATGAAGGTGACGCGGCGCGCGATCACATGCGCCAACGCCGCCACGTGGGCGGTATGCTCCCACAACTGCTGGGCCATAATGCGCAAATTGGGATCGACGATCTTGCTGCCGAACTGGCGCACCACCATGGCAGCGACCAGTGAATACAGATTGCGGTAGCCGACCCGCAGCACCGCCGCCCGCACGCCGGTAAAGCCGGCTCCGCCACCGCGATTGAATACCGCCGAATTCGCCAGCGCCACCGTGCGCGCCGCCAATGCCGGATCGGCCAACACCAGTTTAATCGCCGTATCGATATGGCATTCTGGATCGGCTAGCGCCAGTTGCAACTGCAACGCCGCGTTGACGCTGGTTGGAAATACTAACTCCCCGCGCGTAGCCTGGGCGACAATGATGCCAAATGCTTCTAACCTGGTCATTTTCAAATTACCTCCGGCCCGCCGCATTGATTCATGGACTCAGGATACATTAGCGCTGACGCGACCATAACACTATTTGAAGGCGTTTTGATTTTCGACAATTAAAGATGCATCTTGCCGATTTCAGTTTGAAACGCCCCGCCGCTTTGCTCGATATTGCCCAATTCGATGTCGTCGCCCAAAACATATATTGTGACTATTCAGCCTGAGCGTACAGCGTAGAAAGTTGTTGTAAACGAATCGTGGATAACGCATCATGCGTGCATGCCACCAAAACCGCCCCG
>NZ_JBJXIB010000083.1:0-26452 GCF_046115965.1 Janthinobacterium sp. CG_23.3
CCCCCCCCCCCCCCCCCCCCCCCCCCCCCCCCCCCCCCCCCCCCCCCCCCCTCCCTCCCCCCCCCCCCCCCCCCCCCCCCCCCCCCCCGATCCGCGCGCGAGACGGCGGTGGATGCTTAGCTTAGCTTAGCTTAGCTTAGCTTAGCTTAGCTTAGCGCTTGCGCAGCGGCGGCAGGTCGGTGCAGACGCCTTCGTACACTTCGGCGGCCAGGCCGATCGATTCGCCCAAGGTCGGGTGCGGATGGATGGTCTTGCCGATGTCGGTGCCGTCCGAGCCCATTTCAATGGCCAGGGCGATTTCGCCGATCATGTCGCCGGCGTGGGTGCCGACGATGCCGCCGCCGACGATGCGGTGGGTCTCGGCGTCGAACAGCAGCTTGGTGAAACCCTCGTCGCGGCCGTTGGCCACGGCGCGCGCGCTGGCCGCCCACGGGAACAGGCCTTTTTCAAGCTTGATGCCCTTGGCCTTGGCTTCGTCCTCGGTGATGCCGACCCATGCCACTTCGGGATCGGTGTAGGCCACCGACGGGATCACCTTGGCGTCGAAGTAGGCCTTCTGGCCTGCCGCGGCTTCGGCCGCGACGTGGCCTTCGTGCACCGCCTTGTGCGCCAGCATCGGCTGGCCGACCAGGTCGCCAATGGCGAAGATGTGCGGCACGTTGGTGCGCATCTGGCCGTCGACGTTGATGAAACCGCGGTCGGTGACGCTGACGCCGGCCTTGTCGGCCGCCAGTTTCTTGCCGTTCGGGCTGCGGCCAACGGCCACCAGCACCATGTCGTAGACCTGCGGCGCGGGCGCCACGGCGCCGGCTTCGGCCGCCTCGAAGGTCACTTTGATGCCTTCGGCGAGCGCTTCCACCGCGACCGTTTTGGTCTTGGTCATGATGTTGTCGAAGCGCTTCTCGTTGAACTTCTGCCAGACCTTGACCATGTCGCGGTCGGCGCCCTGCATCAGGCCGTCGAGCATTTCGACGACGTCGATGCGCGCGCCGAAGGTCGAGTACACCGTCGCCATTTCCAGGCCGATGATGCCGCCGCCGATGACCAGCATGCGTTTCGGGATGGCGCGCAGTTCCAGCGCGCCGGTCGAGTCGACGATACGCGGATCTTCCGGCACGAACGGCAGTTTGACGACGGCCGAACCGGCGGCGATGATGGCCTGTTTGAACTGCACCACTTGCTTGCTGCCGTCGTCGGCCGTCACTTCGATGTGGAACGGGCTGACGAACTGGCCGACGCCGCGCACCACGTTAACCTTGCGGCCCTTGGCCATGCCGCTCAGGCCGCCGGTCATCTTGTTGATGACTTTTTCCTTGTAGCTGCGCACCGCGTCGATGTCGATCTGCGGCGCGGCGAACGTCACGCCGTGCTTGGACATCGTGGCCGCCTCGTCGATCACGGCCGCCACGTGCAGCAGCGCCTTCGACGGGATACAGCCAACGTTCAGGCATACCCCGCCCAGCGTCGCGTAACGCTCGACGATGACGGTGTTCAGGCCCAGGTCGGCAGCGCGGAACGCGGCCGAATAACCGCCGGGACCGCCGCCGAGCACCATCATGTCGCATTCGATGTCGACCTTGCCGGTGTAGCTGCCGCCAACCGGCGCGGGCGCGCCGGCTACCGCCGCCGGAGCGGCGGCTGGCGCGGCTGCGGCGGGTGCCGCCGCCGCAGGTGCGGCGGCGGCAGGCGCGGCGGCTGCGCCGGCGCCCTCTTCCAGCACCAGCAACAACGAACCTTCAGCGATCTTGTCGCCGATTTTGACTTTCAATTCCTTGACCACGCCGGCGTGGCTGGCAGGGATTTCCATGCTGGCCTTGTCCGACTCGACCGTCACGAGCGACTGATCAACCTTGATCGTGTCGCCCACTTTGACCATCAACTCGATCACTTCCACTTCTTTGAAATCGCCGATATTGGGCACTTTCACTTCGATCGTACTCATCGCATACTCCATCGCTCCCCTCGCCGCCGTAACGGCCGCGCGGGGTAAAAAGAGGGATGCAGGCGGCGCCTCGGCGCTTCGCCTGCCCTAGATAGCGGCGCGGGCGGACCGCCCGTCAAGGCGGTGCGCCCGCGCCGGATTCACATCACAGCAGCGTCTTGCGCAGGTCGGCCAGCACTTCGCCCAGGTAGACGGAGAAGCGCGCGCCCATGGCGCCGTCGATGACGCGGTGGTCGTACGACAGCGACATCGGCATCATCAGGCGCGGCTGGAATGCCTTGCCGTCCCAGACCGGCTTCATGGCCGCTTTCGACAGACCCAGGATCGCCACTTCAGGGGCGTTGATGATCGGCGTGAAGGCCGTGCCACCGATGCCGCCCAGCGACGAGATGGTGAAGGTCGCGCCCTGCATGTCGGTCGGTTTGAGCTTGCCGTCGCGCGCCTGCGCCGACAATTCGCCCATCTCTTGCGCAATCTGCGCCACGCCCTTTTTGTCGGCGTCCTTGATCACCGGGACCATCAGGCCGTTCGGCGTGTCGGCCGCGAAGCCGATGTTGTAGTACTGCTTCAGGATCAGGTTTTCACCCTTGCCGTCGATCGACGCGTTGAAGGCCGGGTACTTTTTCAGCGCCGCGACGGATGCCTTGATGACGAAGGCCAGCATGGTCAGCTTGACCGCTTCCTTGTTTTTGGCGTTGCCGGCGTTGGTCGAGACACGGAAGCCTTCCAGCTCGGTGACGTCGGCTTCGTCGAACTGCGTCACGTGCGGGATCATCACCCAGTTGCGGTGCAGGTTCGGGCCGCTGATCTTCTTGATGCGCGACAGCGGCAGCAAGGTGGTTTCGCCGAACTTGCTGAAGTCCAGCGACGGCCATGGCAGCAGGTCCATGCCGACGCCCTTGCCCGCGGCCGCCACCGGCGCGGCGCCGCTGGCGACCGAACCGGCCATGACGCCCTTGACGAAATTCTGCACGTCTTCCTGCAGGATGCGGCTTTTCGGGCCGGTGCCCGGAACGCGCATCAGGTCGACGCCCAGTTCGCGGGCGAACTTGCGGATCGACGGCGAGGCGTGCGCCAGCGCGTTGCTTGGCGCGGCGGCGGGCGCCGCGGCCGGGGCCGGGGCCGCGGCCGGAGCTGCCGCTGGCGCCGCGGCCGCGGCCGCTGGCGCAGCCGGTGCCGGCGCGGCGGCTGGCGCCTCGGCCGAAGCTGCCGCGTCGCTGGTCTCCAAGATCAGCAGCAGGGAGCCTTCATGCACCTTGTCGCCGACCTTGACGCGCATTTCTTTCACTACGCCCGCATGGCTGGAGGGAATCTCCATGCTGGCCTTGTCCGATTCCACCGTGATGAGCGACTGGTCGACCTTGATGGTATCGCCCGGCTTGACCATCAACTCGATGATTTCCACTTCCTTGAAATCCCCGATATCCGGGACGTTAACTTCCACAATGCTCATAGCGTTTGCTCCGTTTTTCTATTCGTCAGAACCGCGTTATTGGGTGACCGGATTGGCTTTGTTCGGGTTGATGCCGTACTTGGCAATCGCCTGTTCCACCACCGAGACGTCGATCGAACCTTCGTCGGCCAGCGACTTCAGCGCGGCGACCGTCACATAATAGCGGTTCACTTCAAAGAACTCGCGCAGCTTGGCGCGGCTGTCGGAGCGGCCGAAACCGTCGGTGCCCAGCACTTTGTAGATGCGGCCCTTCGGCACGAACGCGCGGATCTGTTCGGCGAAGGCGCGCATGTAGTCGGTGGTGGCGATGATCGGGCCGCTGGTGTTTTGCAGGCACTCGGTAACGTACGGCACGCGCTGGGTCTGGGACGGGTTGACCATGTTCCAGCGTTCGGCGTCCTGGCCGTCGCGGGCCACCAGGGTCAGCGACGGCGCCGACCAGACGTCGGCGGCAATGCCCCAGTCAGCTTGCAGCAGTTCGGCGGCGAACATCGATTCGCGCAGGATGGTGCCCGAGCCGATCAGTTGTACGCGCAGCTTGGCTTCCTTGTCGCCTTCCGAGAACAGGTACATGCCTTTCAGGATGCCTTCTTCCTGGCCCGGCTTGATACCCGGCTGCGGGTAGTTCTCGTTCATGATCGTGATGTAGTAGAACACGTCTTCCTGGTTGGCGATCATGCGGCGCAGGCCGTCCTGGATGATGACCGCGACTTCATGGCTGAAGGTCGGGTCGTACGGCAGGCAGGTCGGGATGGTCGCGGCGACGATATGGCTGTGGCCATCTTCGTGCTGCAAGCCTTCGCCGTTCAGCGTGGTGCGGCCGGCGGTGCCGCCCATCAGGAAGCCGCGTGCGCGCATGTCGCCGGAAGCCCACACCTGGTCGCCGATGCGCTGCATGCCGAACATCGAGTAGAAGGTGTAGAACGGGATCATGATGCGGTTGTTGGTCGAATACGAGGTCGCCGCGGCGATCCACGAGCTCATGCCGCCCGCTTCGTTGATACCCTCTTGCAGGATCTGGCCGGCCTTGTCTTCGCGGTAGTACATGACCTGGTCTTTGTCGACCGGCTCGTACAACTGGCCTTTCGGGTTGTAGATGCCGATCTGGCGGAACAGGCCCTCCATACCGAAGGTGCGCGACTCGTCGACCAGGATAGGCACGACGCGCTGGCCCAGGTTCGGATCCTTCAGCAGGGTCGAGATCACGCGCACGAACGCCTGCGTGGTGGAGATTTCGCGGCCTTCGGGGGTCGCTTCCAGCACGTTCTTGAACGCCGACAGCTCAGGCACCGGCAGGGTTTCCTCGGCCTGCTGGCGGCGCTGCGGCAGGTAGCCGCCCAGGGCCTTGCGGCGCTCTTGCAGGTAGATCATTTCCGGCGCGTCGTCGGCCGGCTTGAAGAACGGGATGTCGGCCAGCTGGTCGTCCGGGATCGGCAGCGAGAACCGGTCGCGCATTTCGCGGATCGCCTCGTCGTCGAGCTTCTTGGTCTGGTGCGCGGTGTTGCGCGCTTCGCCGGACTTGCCCATGCCGTAGCCCTTGACGGTTTTCACCAGCAGGACGGTTGGCTGGCCCTTGTGTTCCTGGGCGATCTTGAAGGCGGCGTAGATCTTGTGCGGATCGTGGCCGCCGCGGGTCAGGCGCCAAATGTCATCGTCGCTCATGTTGGCGACCATTTCCAGCAGCTTAGGATGCTTGCCGAAGAAGTGTTTGCGCACGAAGGCGCCGTCCTTGGCCTTGTAGTTCTGGTACTCGCCGTCGACGGTTTCCATCATCACGCGCTGCAGGATGCCTTCCTTGTCCTGCGCCAGCAAGGCGTCCCAACCCGGACCCCAGATGACCTTGACGACGTTCCAGCCGGCGCCGCGGAACTCGCCTTCCAGTTCCTGGATGATCTTGCCGTTGCCGCGCACCGGGCCGTCCAGGCGCTGCAGATTGCAGTTGACCACGATGACCAGGTTGTCCAGTTCGTCGCGCGCGGCCAGGCCGATCGCGCCCAGCGATTCCGGCTCGTCCATCTCGCCGTCGCCGCAGAACGCCCACACCTTGCGGTTGTCGGTCTTGGCGATGCCGCGTGCGTGCAGGTATTTCAGGAAACGCGCCTGGTAGATCGCCATGTGCGGGCCCAGGCCCATCGACACGGTCGGGAACTGCCAAAAGTCCGGCATCAGCTTCGGATGCGGGTACGAGGACAGGCCCTTGCCGTCGACTTCCTTGCGGAAGTTCAGCAACTGGTCTTCCGTCAGGCGGCCTTCCAGGAAGGCGCGCGCGTAGATGCCGGGCGAGGAATGGCCCTGGATGTACAGCAGGTCGCCGCCGTGCTCTTCGGTCGGGGCGTGCCAGAAATGGTTGAAGCCGATGCCCAGCATGTTCGCCAGCGAGGCAAAGCTCGACAGGTGGCCGCCCAGGTCGCCGTCGGCGCGGTTGGCCTTGACCACCATCGCCATCGCGTTCCAGCGCATCCACGAGCGCAGGCGCTCTTCGTATTCCAGGTTGCCCGGGCAATGCGTTTCGAGGTGGGTGGGGATGGTGTTGACGTAGGCGGTGGTGCTGGAAAATGGGATTTGGGCGCCGCGGCGGCGCGCCAGGTCGACCATGCGTTCCATCAGGTAATGGGCGCGTTCAGGGCCCTCGTTTTCCAGCACGGCTTCAAGCGCGTCTAGCCATTCCTTGGTTTCCTGCATATCTGGGTCCTGCGCGACTAACGCCGTAACCTGGTCGAGTTGAGCTGACATTTGGTGAGTCTCCTTTATAAGCGCCCCACCAAGATACCCGATCGCTGGTGGACGGCATTTCGCTGATTATTTACCAATACCCTAAATTAGTCTGGGGATTCTAACAGGCTATTCCATATTTTTCAAATTACGATACGTCTTTTCACATTGTGAAATTACCCCATGGGATTTATGCTGCGCCGCCGCATTTATTCTCCAGAAATCGGCGCCGGCGCGGCTGAAAACGCGGTCGAAGGGGCGCGCCGGCTTTATAATCTCGGTTTACCTATCACCACCAGCCAAAAACCATGCCAGCTCAACTGATCGACGGAATCCTGCTCTCCCAAACACTGCGCGGCGAAATCGCCGTGCGCGCCAGCGCCCTGACCGCCAAGGGTAAACAGCCCGGCCTGGCCGTGATCCTGGTGGGCGAAGACCCGGCCAGCCAGGTGTACGTGCGCAACAAGGTCAAGGCTTGCGGCGACGTCGGCTTCCATTCGGTGTTGGAAAAATACGCGGCGGACCTGTCGGAGGCGGCGTTGTTGGAGCGCATCAACGCGCTCAACGCCGACCCGGCCATCCACGGCATCCTGGTGCAGATGCCGCTGCCCAAGCACATCAACCCGCACAAGGTTATCGAGGCGATCTCGACCTCGAAGGACGTCGACGGCTACTCGGTGCTGAGCGCCGGCGAACTGCTAACCGGCCTGCCGGGCTTTCGCCCCTGCACCCCGTACGGCTGCATGAAACTGATTGAAAGCACCGGCGTCGACCTGCGCGGCAAGCACGCCGTCGTCATCGGCCGCAGCAACACCGTCGGCAAACCGATGGCGCTGCTGCTCTTGCAAGCGAACGCCACCGTGACCATATGCCATAGTGCGACGCCGGACTTGGCGCACCACACCCGCGGCGCCGACGTCATCGTCGCCGCCGTCGGACGGCGCAACACGCTGACGGCGGACATGGTCCGTCCCGGCGCGATCGTCATCGATGTCGGCATGAACCGCGACGATAACGGCAAGTTGTGCGGCGACGTCGATTTCGACGGCGTCAAGGAGCTGGCCTCGCACATCACCCCGGTGCCGGGCGGCGTCGGTCCGATGACGATCACGATGTTGCTGATGAATACCGTCGAAGCGGCGGAACGCGACTAAACTTACACTGCGCCGCGCCCGCCGTGCGGGGCGCGCCGACGACCACTAGGACACACTGATGACTACACAAAACCCTTTGCTGGACTTCTCGGGCTTGCCGCGTTTTGATGCGATCAAAGCCGAACACGTCACCCCCGCCATCGACCAGTTGCTCGCCGACAGCGCCGCCGTCGTGGCGGAGCTGGAAGCGCCGATCGCCCAAGTGACGTGGGAAAACTTCGTCGCGCCGCTGGAAAACGCCACCGAGTTGCTGGGCCGGGCATGGGGCATCGTCAGCCATCTGAACAACGTCGTCGACACGCCCGAGCTGCGCGCCGCCTACAACGAAAACCAGCCGAAAATCACCGAATTCTGGACCGCGCTGGCCCAGAACGAGGAAATGTTCGCCAAATACAAGCTGCTCAAGGCCGGGCCGGGCTACCCCGCCCTGTCGGCGCCGCGCCAGCGCATTATCGACAACGCCATCCGCGACTTCCGCATGGGCGGCGCCGAGCTGGCCGAGGAAAAGAAGGAACGCTTCGCCGAGATCCAGGAAGAACACGCCGGCGTGTCGACGCGTTTTTCCGAGAACGTGCTCGACGCCACCAACGACTTCAAGCTGCTGGTGGCCGACGAGGCCGAGCTGGCCGGCGTGCCCGACGACGTCAAGCAAGCGGCCCGCGCCGCCGCCGAGAAGGACGGCAAGAGCGGCTTCCTGTTCACGCTGCACTTCCCGTCCTACTTCCCGCTGTTGCAATTTGCCGACAACCGCGCGCTGCGCGAGAAGATTTACCACGCCAACGCCACCAAGGCGTCCGACATGGGCAGCGACTTCAGCGAAAAGGACAAGTGGGATAACGGCCAGAACATCGTCACTTTGCTGAAACTGCGCGACGAAGAAGCCAAAATGCTCGGCTACAAGAACTTCGCCGAAGTCTCGCTGGTGCCGAAGATGGCGCAAAGCCCCGAGCAAGTCATCACCTTCCTGGAAGACCTGGCCACGCGCGCCCGCCCCTACGCCGAGCAAGACCTGGCCGAGCTGCGCGCCTTCGCCAAGGACGAGCTGGGTTTGGAGCAGCTGCAAGCCTGGGACATGCCGTACGCGTCGGAAAAGCTGCAGGAGCGCCGCTACGCCTTCTCCGCCCAGGAAGTGAAGCAATACTTCCCCGAACATAAAGTCATCGACGGCCTGTTCCGTCTGGTGCAAACGCTGTTTTCGGTGTCCATCGCCGTCGATACGGCGACCACCTGGCACCCGGACGTGCGCTTCTTCCGCATTGAAAAAGACGGCCAGCTGGTCGGCCAGTTCTACCTCGACCTGTACGCGCGCAGCGGCAAGGGCGGCGGCGCCTGGATGGACGACGCCCGCGGCCGGCGTGTTGAAGAAGGCGGCACGGTGCAAACACCGGTCGCCTATCTGACCTGTAACTTCACCGAACCCGCCGTCATCGACGGCAAAGTACAGCCATCGCTGTTCACCCACGACGAAGTCATCACGCTGTTCCACGAGTTCGGCCACGGCCTGCACCACATGCTGACCCGGGTCGACGAGATCGGCGTGTCCGGCATTTCCGGCGTCGAATGGG
This sequence comes from Janthinobacterium sp. CG_23.3, assembly GCF_046115965.1. NCBI lineage: Bacteria > Pseudomonadati > Pseudomonadota > Betaproteobacteria > Burkholderiales > Oxalobacteraceae > Janthinobacterium > Janthinobacterium sp. CG_23.3. Next base: position 8,827 of record NZ_JBJXIB010000083.1, read on the forward strand.
ACGCCGTCGAACTGCCGTCGCAGTTCATGGAAAACTTCTGCTGGGAATGGGAAGTGCTCGAACACATGACCTCGCACGTCACCAGCGGCGCGGCGCTGCCGCGCGCGCTGTACGACAAAATGCTGGCGGCGCGCAACTTCCAGTCCGGCCTGCAAACGCTGCGCCACGTCGAATACTCGCTGCACGACATGCACCTGCATTACGACTACGATCCGCAGAGCGCGAAAAGCGTGCAGGACGTTGTCGACGAGGTGCGCGGCAAGTTCTCGGTGATGCCGCCGCCGGCCTACAACCGCTTCCAGAACTCCTTCGGCCACATCTTCGCCGGCGGCTACGCGGCCGGCTACTACAGCTACAAGTGGGCCGAAGTGTTGTCCGCCGACGCCTACGGCGCCTTCGAGGAGGCGGCTGCGCTGGGCGGCGGCATCCTGTCGGCGGAAACCGGGCGGCGCTTCCAGGAAGAAATTTTGGCGGTCGGTGGTTCGCGCCCGGCGCTGGAGTCGTTCACCGCCTTCCGCGGCCGCGAGCCGAGCATCGACGCCTTGCTGCGCCACAGCGGCATGGCGGCCTGAGTGTCAATTTTGTAATGAGCATCATCGAACCGGGAGGGCGCGCGCCATGAACTTGCGAACGAGGTGGACAATCGGCGCCCTGCTGCTGGCCTGCGCCGGCGCGGCCGACGCCCAGGTATACAAGTGGAAGGACGCCAAGGGCGTGACCCACTTCAGCGATACGCCGCCGCCGGCCGCGACCGCCAAGGTCGAACTCAAGTCCTTCGGCGGCGGCGCGGCGGCGGCGGCGTTGCCGTTCGAACTGGCCGAGGCGGCCAAAAACCACCCGGTGACGCTGTACACCACCGAGCAGTGCGAGGCCTGCGACCAGGGCCGCGCCATGCTGCGCGCGCGCGGCATTCCGTTCGCGGAAAAAACCGTCGGCAGCGCCGCCGACCAGGCCGCGCTGAAGCAGGCCGGCGGCGCCTCGCAATTGCCCTTGCTGTTGGTGGGGCGGAAAAAATACACCGGCTTCGAGCAGGGCGCCTGGGACGGCGCGCTGAGCGCGGCCGCCTACCCGGCCCAGCGCATGCTGCCGGCCGGCTACCGGCAGGCGCCGGCGACGCCGGCGGCGCCGCGCCCGCAGCCGGTCGACACCGAGGCGAAGGCGGCGGCCGCCGCCGAGCAGGGGCGCCGCGACCAGGCGCAAGAAGCCAAACCCGCCGGCGACTTCCAATTCTAGCGCCCTGACAAGCTCGACCGGTTAAAATCGGCGCTGCGGGTCGGCGCGCCAGACCCCCACGCCATCTCTGCATCCCTGATTACTATGACACGCATCGACTTCCATACCAACGTCCCCGACAAGATCGCCTACGCCTGCCGCCTGGCGCGCAAGGCCTATATGGCGCGCAACCAGGTGGTACTGCTGGCCGAGGACGCCGAGCAACTGGCGGCGCTGAACGCGGCGCTGTGGAGCCTGTCCGAGACCGACTACCTGCCGCACGTGCTGGCCGGCGATGCGCTGGCGGCGGAAACGCCGATCGTGCTGACCGACAGCGACGCCGCCGCCCTGCCGCACCACGACATCCTGGTCAACCTGTCGCGCCGCCAGCCGGCGCATTTCGCCAGCTTCGCGCGGGTCTTCGAAATCGTCTCGGCCGATGCGGACGACGCCGAGGTGGGACGCCAGCGTTACAAGTCCTATAAACAGCAGCAATACCAGCCCAGCCATTTCGTGGCGAACCAGCCATGAGCTACCAGCCGGCCTTCGACGCCAGCATCCCGGTGCTGACCGAAGTGCTGGGCGACGCCGTCGAGGCGGCGCCGGCCGGGTCCGCGCGCAAGGTGCCGGCGCCGACCGTCGACACCGGCGAGCGGCTCGAACAAGAGGCGCTGCGGCAGTGGAGCGACCAGGACTGGCACGTGCTGGAGCGGCGCCTGTCGGAACGCATCCTGCACCAATTGCAGGGCCGCGTCGACTTCGTGCTGGAGCAGCGCATCAAAGACTGCATGGCCGAGGCGCTGCAGCGCGCGCTGGCGGACCTCACCGGCGAACTGCGCAAAGGCCTGCAACACACCATCGAAGACATCGTCGCGCGGGCCGTGAGCCAAGAGCTGACGCACCTGCGAACCCTGAAAAAATAGCCCGCCCGCGACTTATCTCGTAGGTCGGATTAGCGAAGCGTAATCCGACAATGCGCCGCCACGCACGCAGCAAAACCAAGGCGCCGCGAACGCAAACGCCAACCAGCGGCAACGAGCCAGGGTCACGCCGTTGGTTTAAACGAATTCAACGGCGCGCCAATCAAGGCTTCAGCAAACAAGGCATCAACTTCCCCCACACGTCGCTCTGCGTCGCCACCACATCCTGCGCGCCGGTATAGCGGGGCAATATATGCCAGTCCCACTGCACGAACGACCTGTGGCGCGGGTCGACCAGCATCGACATCCCGGCGAACTGCCCTTTCAACTCGTCCTTATTGACCGTCAACAATTGCGCACCGTCGCGCAAGGACTGGCGATTCAACGCCACACCGGCGCGCTCGGCGATATCCTCCAACCAGCGCACGCGCCAGCGTGCTTGCTCGTCAAACTCCGCGACCGGCGGGCGATCCAGATTGACCCGGGCCACAACCTCGGCGCCGTCCTGGGATAGCAATTGGTACGTCATACGTTGCGGCACCGTGGCCCAATACCGCTCGCCCTGAACCTCGATGCCATAGCCACCGAAGACATCCTTGGATATGGACACCAGCTCCCCTACGCCGAAAGACGGCCGCAGGCATTCTCCATGGCGCTGCGCCACCACGCTCAGCGCGGCCTGCTCGTTCTTGCCGTGCCCGAGCATCGGCAAGGTTAAACACGCGCCGGCGAGAAACCGACGGGCAATGCGGATAGCGGCGGATTGGTGCGAGATCATTTTGCTTTTTCTATAATAGTTAAGTGAAACTGTATATTACCTGACAAGTGTAACGGCCTTGCGCGGCACAAGCCGTCCATTCTCCCGCCCGTCGCTGCAGCGTGCATGCGTTCTCGGCATGGCCTTCAAGCCTGCAATGCCCGCCACCAGCAGCCGGCCACTGGCAACCACGGCGAGGCTGGTTGCCCTGCTCGATTGCGCTTCGGCCAGGTTCAAGAGCGCCATGCCCGCCTTGCCGAATGTTTCATCGAGCCTGCCGTCGGCTTGAAAGCGCGCGATCGTCACGACGTCGCTATCGGGCAGTTCGAGCCGGCCCGCCGCGACCACTTTGCCGGCCTGCGCCACGGCGCCCGTCCAGCTATGCCGGCCGTCCGCGCCGCCAGTGCCCGGCCACGCGGGATGGTTCGACGTGAAATCGTCGTAGGACTTCGGTTGCGCGCTGAGCGTGACGATGCGCTCTTCGTAGACTGCCACGGTCGCGCCGCCGGCAAGCGGCACCAACTCCACCGGCGCCCCTTGCAGCACGCTGCGCGCCGAATGTTCGAACGATTTATCGGGAGTGAACTGGAGGTTGAGCTGTGAGGCGCAGTGGTCGCTGCCGACTTGTATGCTGATTTGGCCCGGGGAGTCGTCGAGGCGGACCTGATTCGAGCGGACCCCGCCGATTTCCTGGCTGACGATGCCCGACAGGTAGCGGTCGCCCGGCAAGCGGCTGACGTGGCTGAAGCTGGGCGGCGGCGTGGTACCGCCGTGCACGGCGCCGGGGATAATCGGCTTGTCCGGATCGTTGCCGTGGAAGCTAACGCGGCACATTGTGCCAACCCGCAGCGGAAAAAACGCGCCGAACCGCGCCCCGGCCCAGAAGGGCTTCGGCCGCAGCCAGGCCGAGTCGTCCGGGGTGACGCCCTCGGCGGGCGCCGGCGAGCCGGCGCGCTCCTCCCGGCGCAAGCCCGGGAAGCGCACCTGCACCCGCCCCTGCTCGTCGCAGTGGACCGCTTCGCCGGGCGGGCCGCCGTCGGACTCGCCCTCGACGGCCTCGTCGACGATGCCGCAGACCGAGCGCAGCCCGCCGGTGTCGGTGACGAACTGCACCTCGACCGGCATGGCGATGAGTTGCTTAAGCGGCAGGCCGGCCGTGGCGGCCACGCACAGCAGCCGGTATTCGATGCCGCCGCAGATGGTTTCGACGCCGCTGACGTGCTTGACGAGCAAGAGGTCGTCGCGCGCGCCCCCTTTGGCCCCCAGGCGCAGGCGAATCGGACGGTTCGCTTCGCTCAGGCGCGGCGGCGCGCCGCTTCGAAACTTCGATGTCATGGCGGCCATCCTTCGTCTCGGCAACATGCATGAAGGAACAAATCGTGTTCCCATACTGGAAATTGTAGAATGTTCTCGCTAAGCAATTGTTGCCGCCAATCAACCATGTCCGTGAAAATTCGCGAACGCGCTTTGCGCACACCGGGGTTTTGTTGTACCGTGCTGGCCTCATACAATCGTTGCGACGGCGTTCACGAGACGCCACAGTTTTCTATCCCATTGGAGGTGTTTATGTTGTTCAAGACTAAGTTCCTTCCCCTCGCCATCGCCATGGCCTTCGCCGGCAACGCAGGCGCGCAAGAAGTCGTCAAAATCGGCCACGTTGCGCCAATCTCGGGCGCCAGCGCCCATCTGGGCAAGGACAACGAAAACGGCGCCAAGATGGCGATCGAGGAATTGAACGCGGGCGGCTTCAAGATCAACGGCAAGGTCGTCAAGTTCGTGCTGCTGACCGAGGACGACGCCTCCGATCCGAAACAGGGCACGGCCGCCGCGCAGAAGCTGGTCGACGCCAAAGTCAACGGCGTCATCGGCCATTTGAATTCGGGCACCACGGTGCCGGCATCGAAGATCTACTTCGATGCCGGTATTCCGCAAATCTCGCCGTCGGCGACGACGCCGCAGTACACCAAGCAAAAATTCAACACGGCCTTCCGCGTGGTGGCCAACGACAACAAGCTGGGCGGCACGCTGGGCCGTTACGCCGTTGACAAGCTGCAGGCGAAGCGCATCGCCATCGTCGACGACCGCACCGCCTACGGCCAGGGCGTCGCCGAGGAGTTCGTCAAGGGCGCCAAGGCCAAGTTCCCGGGCGTGCAAATCGTCGGCAAGGAATTCACCAACGCCAACGCCACCGACTTCAACGCGATCCTGACCTCGATCAAGGGCAAGAAACCCGACCTGGTCTTCTTCGGCGGCATGGACGCGGTCGGCGGCCCGATGCTGCGCCAGATCAAGTCGCTGGGCATGAACGTGCGCTTCATGGGCGGCGACGGCATTTGCACCGAGTCGCTGGCGAAGCTGGCCGGCGACGGCGCCGGCGACGGCATCGTCACCTGCGCGGAAACCGGCGGCGTGATGGGCGATCAGCAAAAGGTGATGGACAACTTCATCGCCCGCTACAAGAAGAAATACAACAGCGACGTGCAGCTGTACGCGCCGAACGTCTACGACGCCGTGATGACGATGGCGACCGCGATGGCGGACGCGAAGTCGGCCGAGCCGGCCAAGTACCTGCCGTTCCTGGCCAAGGTCAAGTACGCCGGCGTGACCGGCCCGATCGCCTTTGACGCCTTCGGCGATATCAAGGACGGTTCCATGACCTTGTACACCTACAAGGGCGGTAAGAAGACCAAGGTGGAAGTGGTTAAGTAAGACTTTTCAACCAAGGGCGTGACCCCGGCGGCTCCTCGCCTTTGGGTTTAATCGGGTTGCCGGCCCATTTGCAGGAAAAAGCGCGTCGAGCTGTCGGCGCGCTTTTTTTTCGCCTGCACGCCCGGGAATGGCGAATTTCATCAAAAAAACCTGCGCGGACGCTTTGAAATTTCCATATTTTATTGTACCTTTCTGCACCTGCGCCAAATATTAGTGCCGCGCAAATGCCCGCGCCGCTGTTTTTCTGTCAAATTGGAGATGTTTATGCTGTTTAAAGTTAAGTTCCTTCCTCTCGCCATTGCCCTGGCCTTCTGCGGTAGCGCCGCGGCGCAGGAAATCGTCAAAATCGGCCATGTCGGTCCGATTTCCGGCGGCATCGCGCATCTGGGCAAAGACAACGAAAACGGCGCCAGGATGGCGATCGAGGAATTGAACGCCAAGGGCTTCAAGATCGACGGCAAGGCCGTCAAGTTCGTACTGCTGACCGAAGACGACGCCGCCGATCCGAAACAGGGCACGGCCGCCGCGCAGAAGCTGGTCGACGCCAAAGTCAACGGCGTGATCGGCCATTTGAATTCGGGCACCACGGTGCCGGCATCGAAAATTTACTTCGACGCCGGCATTCCGCAAATTTCGCCGTCGGCGACGACGCCGCAGTACACCAAGCAAAAATTCAACACGGCCTTCCGCGTGGTGGCCAACGACAACAAGCTGGGCGGTACGCTGGGCCGTTACGCCGTTGACAAGCTGCAGGCGAAGCGCATCGCCATCGTCGACGACCGCACCGCCTACGGCCAGGGCGTCGCCGAGGAGTTCGTCAAGGGCGCCAAGGCCAAGTTCCCGGGCGTGCAAATCGTCGCCAAGGAATTCACCAGCGCCAACGCGACCGACTTCAACGCGATCCTGACCTCGATCAAGGCCAAGAAGCCCGACATGCTCTTCTTCGGCGGCATCGACGCCGTCGGCGGCCCGATGCTGCGCCAGATGAAGGCGCTGGGCATCACGGCCAAGTTCATGGGCGGCGACGGCCTGTGCACCGAATCGATGCCGCGCCTGGCCGGCGACGGCCTGGGCGAAGGCAATGTGACGTGCGCGGAAGCGGGCGGCATCATGGACAGCAGCCAGAAATCGATGGAAGATTTCGTCGCGCGCTACAAGAAGAAATACGCTATCGACGTGCAGATCTACGCGCCCTACACCTACGACGCGGTGATGACGATGGCGACCGCGATGGCGAACGCGAAGTCGGCCGATCCGGCCAAGTACCTGCCGTTCCTGGCCAAGGTGAAGTATGTCGGCGTGACCGGCCCGATCGCCTTCGACGCCAACGGCGACATCAAGGACGGCGCGCTGACCTTGTTCACGTTCAAGGGCGGCAAGAAGGTCAAGATGGAAGTGGTGAAGTAATAGCGGAGGGCTGGCCGGCGGCGCGCGGCCGGCACCCGCGTATAAAAAAAGCGCGCTGGCTTTGGCCAGCGCGCTTTTTTTCGTCTCGCGGCACAGATTATTTCTGCGCCAGCACCCATTTCACCAGTGTGTGGGCTTCGGCCTCACTCACTTGCGGATTCGCCGGCATTGGGATCGCGCCCCATGCGCCGGAGCCGCCCTTCAAAACTTTTTGCACCAGTTTGTTCTCGGCGTCTTTTTGACCCGCGTACTTGGCCGCGACATCTTTGAGGGCCGGGCCCACCAGTTTGCTGCCGACCGCATGGCAAGCCATGCAGTTTTTTGCTTTTGCCAAGTCGGCGTTGGCAAGCGCAGCCTGCGAAGCGAATGCGGATACCATCAACACACCAACCATCATGGAACGTTTCATTGTATTCTCCAAATTAACTAACGGCATTCTACCGTGTTTTCAAATCCGGGCCGTATCGGCATTGTGAACTAAACGTGCTGTTGCGCGGCCTCGTTGACAGCGCCGGTAATATTACTCCCAAAGCCCGGTTTTCTTTGTAAGATGATGTAACCGCAGGAGCCGTCGATGCCTATCATTCTAGTAATTGTTTCACTGTGTCTGTTGCGTTACTTCGAGGTCTGGCGCTTCGCCGACGTGTCCTGGTGGTGGATCGTCGGCCTGATGGCGCTCGCCTTCATCTGGTTCGAGTTCATCGAATCGATGCTGGGACTGGACAAGCGCAAGGCCCACAACGTCGACGAGCAACGCCGCAAGGAGCGCGTCAAGCAATCCTTCGACAAGCGCAAGTAGCAGCTGCAGCCCGGGTGGCGGGCCAAGTGTAACCCGCCACGCCGGCGCGGCGCATCACGCCGGCGTGATGCGAATCAACGCTTCAGTTGCGACAGGTCGCGCACGGCGCCGCGGTCGGCCGAGGTGGTCAGCGCGGCGTAGGCTTGCAGCGCCTGCGAGACGAAGCGCTCGCGGCCCAGCGGCAGCCAGGCGTCGGCGCCCTTCGCCTCCATGGCGATGCGGCGCGCGGCCAGTTCGGCGGCGTCGATGCGCAGGTTGATGCTGCGCTGCGGGATGTCGATGTCGATCATGTCGCCCTCTTCCACCAGGCCGATGGCGCCGCCCTCGGCCGCTTCCGGCGAGGCGTGGCCGATCACCAGCCCCGACGAGCCGCCCGAGAAGCGCCCGTCGGTGAACAGCGCGCACGCCTTGCCCAGGCCCTTGGACTTGATGTACGAGGTCGGGTACAGCATCTCTTGCATGCCGGGGCCGCCTTTCGGGCCTTCGTAGCGGATGATGACGACGTCGCCGGCGTTGACGGTATCGGCCAGAATCGCCTCGACGGCGGCGTCCTGGCTTTCAAACACCCGCGCCTTGCCGCTGAATTTCAGAATGCTTTCGTCGACGCCGGCGGTCTTGACGATGCACCCCTTTTCCGCCAGGTTGCCGTACAGGACGGCCAGGCCGCCGTCCTTCGAGTAGGCGTGCGCCAGGTCGCGGATGCAGCCGCCGGCGCGGTCCAGGTCCAAGGTTTCAAAGCGCGACGACTGCGAGAACGCCACCTGGGTCGGCACGCCGCCGGCGGCGGCGCGGAACAGCTCGCGCACGGCCGGCTCGTCGGTCTGGGTGACGTCGAAGCTGGCGATGGCCTCGCCCATGGTCTTGCTGTGGATCGTCGGCAGGCTGGTGTCGAGCAGGCCGGCGCGCGCCAGTTCGCCCAGGATGCCCATGATGCCGCCGGCGCGGTGGACGTCTTCGATATGGTATTTGTCGGTCATCGGCGCCACTTTGCACAGGCACGGCACCTTGCGCGAAATGCGGTCGATGTCGGCCATCGAGAACTCCACCTCGGCTTCGTGCGCCGCCGCCAGCAGGTGCAGCACGGTGTTGGTCGAGCCGCCCATCGAGACGTCGAGCGCCATCGCGTTCTCGAACGCGGCCTTGGTGGCGATGTTGCGCGGCAGCACCGAGGCGTCGTCCTGCTCGTAGTAGCGCTTGGCCAGGTCGACGATCAGGCGGCCGGCGCGCAGGAACAGCTCCTTGCGGTCGGAATGGGTGGCGACGATGGTGCCGTTGCCCGGCAGCGCCAGCCCCAGCGCCTCGGTCAGGCAGTTCATCGAGTTGGCGGTGAACATGCCGGAGCAGGAGCCGCAGGTCGGGCAGGCGGCGCGTTCGATCTCGGCCACGTCGGCGTCGCTCACCGAGCTGTCGCCGGCCTTGATCATCGCGTCGATCAGGTCGAGCTTGATGATTTTCCGGGCGCCGTCGACCACCTTGATGATCTTGCCGGCCTCCATCGGCCCACCGGAGATGAACACCACCGGGATGTTGATGCGCAGCGCCGCCATCAGCATGCCCGGCGTGATCTTGTCGCAGTTGGAGATGCACACCATGGCGTCGGCGCAGTGGGCGTTGACCATGTATTCGACCGAATCGGCGATCAGGTCGCGCGAGGGCAGCGAGTACAACATGCCGCCGTGGCCCATGGCGATACCGTCGTCGACGGCGATGGTGTTGAATTCCTTGGCGACGCCGCCGGCCGCCTCGATCTCGCGCGCGACCATCTGGCCCAGGTCCTTCAGGTGGACGTGGCCGGGCACGAATTGGGTGAAGGAGTTGACCACGGCGACGATCGGTTTGTCGAAATCGCCGTCCTTCATGCCGGTGGCGCGCCACAGCGCGCGCGCGCCTGCCATGTTGCGGCCGTGGGTGGTGGTGCGGGAGCGGTAGACTGGCATGATAGACTTTCCAAAAAGGTATTGTTGCCTGACGAACCCGGCGGCGGCGCCGGCGCTACGGGCAGTTGCATAGTCGGCGGCCGGCAGCCGGGCTTGTCGCGGTGCGTGTGGGTGTACCAGATTGCCTTGCCGGCGCCGCCCTGTCAAATATATCATTCGCATGACTGTGAGTCGAAAAACATATCACAGGATGAATTATTAATAGAAACGCATATCGATGAACCTTGAGCTGCGCCAATTGCGCTATTTCGTTACCGTCGCCGAGGAATTGCACTTCGGCCGCGCCGCCACGCGCCTGCACATGACCCAGCCGCCGCTGTCGCAAACCATCCAGGCGCTCGAAGAGCTGCTGGGCGCGGCGCTGTTCGTGCGCAGCCGGCGCGAGGTCAGCCTGTCGCCGGCCGGCCAGGCGCTGCTGCCGGAGGCGCGGCGCATGCTGGAACAGTCGCAGCGGCTGCCCGAGCTGGTGCGCCGCGCCGCCGCCGGCGAGGCCGGCCGGCTGTCGCTGGCCTTCGTCTCGTCGGCCGACTACAGCGTGCTGCCGCCGTTCCTGCGCGCCTACCGCGCCGCCTACCCGCAGGTGCAGATCGGCCTGCGCGAGGCCACCTCGGACGTCCAGCTCGACGAATTGCTGCTTGGGCGCATCGACGCCGGCCTGCTGATCCCGCCGCTGCCGGAACGCGCCCGGGTCGAGCTGGACTACCTGCCGGTACTGTCGGAGCCCCTGATCCTGGCGGCGCCGGCGGGGCTGGAGGCGCTCAAGGCGCCCGGGCCGGTGGCGCTGGCGGCGCTACCGCCGCTGGCGCTGATCATTTTCCCGCGGGCCATCGCGCCGGCGCTGCACGACGCCATCGTCGGCGTCTTCCGCGCCGCCGGCATCACGCCGGAGATCGGCCAGGAGGCGATCCAGATGCAAACCATCGTCGGCCTGGTATCGGCCGGCATGGGCATCGCACTTGTGCCACAATCCGTGTCGAACCTGATGCGCCCCGGCGTAGAATACCGACCTCTGGCGGACCCGACCCCGCTGGTCGAAACCGGCCTGGCCTGGCGCCGCGACAACCGCTCGCCGGTGCTGCGGGGCTTTTTGGAATTACTGAGAAAGAATACACAATGCTGATCCACCCGATGCCCGACCCCATCGCCATAGCCATCGGCCCGCTGCAAGTGCACTGGTACGGCCTGATGTACATGGTCGCCTTCGCGCTGTTCATCGCGCTGGGCCGCGTGCGCATCAAGCAGGCGCACATCGCCGCGCAACACTGGACCAAGGAGGACCTCGACGACATGCTGTTCTACGGCGTGCTGGGGGTGGTGATCGGCGGGCGCCTGGGCGAAGTGCTGTTCTACCGCCCCGCCTTCTTCCTGGCCAACCCGCTGGAAATCCTCATGGTCTGGCACGGCGGCATGTCCTTCCACGGCGGCTTCCTCGGCGTCATGCTGTCGATGTGGTTGTGGGCGCGCAAGTCCGGGCGCAATCTGTTCGACGTCTACGACTTCATCGTGCCGCTGGTGCCGCTGGGCTACGCCGCCGGACGCATCGGCAACTTCATCAACGCCGAGCTGCCGGGCCGCACCGCGCCGGACGGTTTGCCGTGGGCCATGCAATGGCCGGGCGTGGCGCTGCCGGTGCACCCGTCGCCGCTGTACCAGGCGCTGGTCGACGGCGTGCTGGTGTTCGCCATCCTGTGGCTGTTTTCGCGCCAGTCGCGCCCGCGCATGGCCGTCGGCGGCATGTTCACGCTGCTGTACGGTTGCGCGCGCTTCTTCACCGAATACTTCCGCGTGCCCGACTACGAGGTCACCTTCGCCGGCATGACGATCAGCTCCGGCCAGATGCTGTCGCTGCCGATGATCGCCGGCGGCCTGCTGATGCTGTTGTGGGCCTACAAGCGCAACGTCACCGGCGGCGCGCCGGCGCGCGCCTAAAAGAGCGAGAGCGCTCAGGCGCGGCGGGCGTGAGCGTGCACCGCCGGGAAACGGGAGTTCACCAGTTCCTCGGCGTAGCGCGCGCTGTGCTCGACGGTTTCAAAGCTGAGCGTGGCGCCGACATAAAACAGCTGGTCCTTGCCTTGCAGCGCCTCGACCCGCTCGTAGAAGCCGTCGCGCAAGGCCGCGCTGCCGACGTGCGGAAAGTAGTCCCATTCCCGGCGCAGGGCCAACGCGCCGAATTGGCCGCCCTGCGCCGCGACGTCCTGCGCCAGCGTGGCGTTGAGCTGGTCGAGCGTGGCCGCCCAGTCGGCCAGTTGCCAGCCGATGTAGGCCGGCACCGAGGGATCGCGGTTGGACCAGGCGTTGACGTGGTTGGCGCGCGCGGCGTGCGCATTACCGTGGAAGAAAAGAAATTCGCCGGTGGCCAGGCCGGTCGCGCTGAACAGGTTGACGACATAGCGGTGGCTGCGCACTTGCGAAAACAGCGCCTCCTCCTCCTCGTCCAGGCGCAGGAAATGGCCCACCACATTGAGCGGCGCGGAAACGATCAGCGCGTCGAATTCGTATTGCCGGCTGCCGTTGACGGTCACTTGCAGCGGGCCGCCGGCGCGCCGCGCATCGCGGGCAACGGCGGTCACGTCGGCGCCCAGTTGCACGTCAAGGTCCCCGGCCAGCGCGTCCCATATCCCTTGAAAGCCGTTCGGGAACATATAAAACGCGCCCGGCTCCAAACCGTTCGGACCGCCCGGCTTGAGCAGCCAGCCAATCAATTTCATGAAATACAGCGCCGGCGTGCTGTCGTAGTAGCCGTAGCCGAAGCCTATCAGCGCGCTGCGCGCCTGCTCGGCGACCGCGGTGAAGCCGTGTTTCGCGGCAAATTGGTCGAACGGCAGGTACAGGTCGCTCGGCAGCGAGGCGAAACCATTCTGGCCGACGGCGCCAAAGCGCTCCAGCGCGGCCGCGTAGTGGCGCACCGCCGAGGCGATCTCGTCGGCGCTGTAGCGGCTGGCCAGGAAGGCGGCGCCGGCATGGCGCCCGCCGTGTTCGTCAAGGATGTTCTGGCCCACCGCGTACGGCGCGTACGGGATGCCGTAGCGGTCGGCCAAGCCCAGCACCAGCTTGCATTCGGTCGAGGCCAGCACCGCGCCCAGCTCGGCCACGGCCGCGCCCCGGCGCAGCGAATGGACCTTGCCGCCGACCCGCTCGCTCTTTTCAAAGACCGTCACGTTGTCGTAGCCCAGCCGGCGCAGACTGTCCGCCGCCGTCAACCCCGACGGGCCGGCGCCGACCACGGCAATACGGGACGACCTGGATGGCGGCGCCGCCGCGCCGCCGTTGAACTGTTCGCCGAATACCATTTCTGGCTCCTTTATCGAGTTGTTTTGCCGGATAGCTAAGCCGTTTTGTGACGCCGGTCTTGCACCTGCGAGATTGCGCCCATGCCGGGCGCGCAAAAAAACCGCCCGCTGCCAGGCGGTCTGCCGCACGCGGCAAGCCGGCCGTTTTACGCGGCTTTCTTCTCGTCGCGCAATTCGCGCCGCAAAATTTTGCCGACGTTGGTCTTCGGCAGTTCCTCACGGAATTCGATAAATTTCGGTTTCTTGTAGGCGGTAAATTGCGTTTTGCAAAAGTCCATCAACTGCTCGGCCGTCAGCGCCGGATTCCTGCGCACCACGAACAGTTTGATCGCCTCGCCGGAATGCTGGTCGGGCACGCCGATGCAGGCGCATTCGAGCACGTCGGGATGGCCGGCGATGACGCCTTCGATTTCGTTCGGGTAGACGTTGAAGCCGGACACCAGGATCATGTCCTTCTTGCGGTCGACGATGCGGGTATAGCCGCGTTCGTCCATGATGCCGACGTCGCCCGATTTGAAGTAGCCGTCGGCCGTCATCACCTTCGCCGTTTCCTCCGGATTGTTCCAGTAGCCGGCCATCACCTGCGGCCCGCGAATCGCGATTTCGCCGGGCTGTCCCTGCGGCACCGGCAGGCCGTCGTCGTCCAAAATGGCGATTTCGGTCGACGGAATCGGCAAGCCGATGGTCCCGGAGAAGGCGGTGGCGTTGGCCGGGTTGCTGGTCGCGCCGGGCGAGGTTTCAGACAGGCCGTAGGCTTCCAGGATGGGGCAGCCGGTCACTTTCAGCCAGCGTTCGTTGACCGCCTGCTGCACCGCCATGCCGCCGCCCAGCGAAATCTTCAGCGCGGAAAAATCGAGGCTGGCGAAGTCGGCGTTGTTGAGCAGGCCGTTGTACAAGGTATTCACGGCGGGCAACATGTTGAACTTGTATTTGCGCAGTTCCTTGACGAAGCCCGGGATGTCGCGCGGATTCGGGATCAGGATGTTCATGCCGCCCCAGCGCGTGCCCATCAGGCTGCACGCGGTCAGCGCGAAGATATGGTACAGCGGCAGCGCGCAGACGATGGTTATCGCCTCGACCCGTGGCGCCTTGTCCAGCGCCGGCTGGATCCACACGTCGTTTTGCAGCACGTTGGCGATCACGTTGCGGTGCGTCAGCGTGGCGCCTTTCGAGACGCCGGTGGTGCCGCCGGTGTATTGCAGGAAGGCGACGTCGGCGTGGTTCAGCTCGACCTTGGCCAGCGGCATGCGCGCCCCCTGCGACAGCGCTTGCTTAAAACCGACCGTGTTCGGCAGCGCGAACGCCGGCACCATCTTCTTCACGTTGCGCACCACGAAGTTGACGACCGCGCCTTTGAGCGCGCCCAGCATTTCGCCCATGTTGGCGACGATCACATGCTTGATCCCGGTCTTGCCCAGCACCTGCTCCAGCGTGGTGGCGAAATTTTCCAGGATGATGATGGCTTCGGCGCCCGAGTCGCGCAACTGGTGTTCCAGTTCGCGCGGCGTGTACAGCGGATTGACATTGACGACGGCAAAACCGGCGCGCAGGATGGCGGCGACGGCGATCGGATATTGCAGCACATTGGGCATCATCACGGCGACGCGCGCGCCCTTTTGCATGCCCCGGCTCTGCAACCAGGCCGCCAGCTTCTTCGAATAGTCGTCCAACTGGGCGTAGGTGAGGAAGGTATCCATGCACACGTAGGCGTTGCGCGACGCGAACTTTTCGAACGATTCTTCCAGCAAGTGCACCAGCGAGCGGTACTGCGCGGGATCGATTTCTGCCGGAACGCCCTGCGGATACGATTTCAACCAGATTTTTTCCATCGTCTGCCTCATGTTTTAATTGTAGTGGAGCGGAGTATTGGCAAATGAATGCCAAGTAAATTCCGTCAAATAAAAGAACGAGTGTTCTATTTATTTACCGTCAATCTTATCGATTCGCACGATTGTTAGCAAGTTCTCAATGGAAATGACAGCCAGACGTGGTATCAACCAGACAAAATTCGGACGCGACCTTGATCTAGCTCAAACACGCACTAGCCGGTCCGCTTCGATCCACGCCAGCACCGAGGCGGGAAACGGCGGAGAAGCGGCCTTCTGGCCCAGCGCCGCATAGGTCTGCTCGCTGCTGACGATGCCTCCACTGCCGACTATCGCGCCCTTCGCGTGGCCCTGCGCCATGACCTGCCCCCCCTGCAAGAACTCGAAACGCATATAACTCCAGCGCGCGTCCCAGCAAGGCATCGAAAAGCGCAGCGTGTAGCGCCGGAACGGTTTCAAGCCGCGGCGGAAGGAAATCAGCGAACCGCCCAGCATCGGGCGCCAGCCGTGTCGCCACGCCAGTTTCAGGAAGCCGGCGCGGCTCAGGTATTCGACCAGGGCCAGGTCGATGATGGTCATGTAGCGCCCGTTGTTCATATGGCCGTTCAAGTCCAGATCGTTGGGCCAGACCCGCAGCGTCATCTCGATCGTGTCGCCGATCAGGATGGGCGGCTTGAAGCGGGCGCGCCACCAGACCCACAGCAGGCGGAAATACAGGTTCATCGGCGCGGCCCCCTCGGGCAGGCCATCCGGCGCGCCGTCATGCCGGGATCGCGGCGGCGGCGCCGGCCGGACGGGCGACGCCGGCGTCGGGCCGCGGACCTTGCAGTTTGCGCTTGATCGCGCCGGCAACCTGCCGCAGCGCGGCCTGGGTGCGCGGTTCCAGGAAGGCGTCGACAAAGGCCGCCACCGGCAGCGCGTCGACGTCGGCGAAGGCGTCGCGCAGGTCGGCGCGGGCGATCGCGCGGGTCGACAGCATCGCGTGGCGCGGCAGGGCCAGCAGGCTGAGCAGCTTGTCCCTGGCGCGCGCCACCACCTCGTCCGGCGCCGCCAATTCGTCCACCAGGCCCAGCGCCAGCGCGCGGGCCGGGTCCAGCAGGCTGCCGGACACCAACATACGCTCGGCGCCCAGCGGTCCGACCGCGCGCCGCAGCGCCAGTTGGAAACAGTCCGGCAGCGTGACGCCGGCGCGCACTTCGTTGAGGCCGATGCCCCAGTCGCCGCGCGCCATGATGCGGTAGTCGGAAAACAAGGCCAACAAGGTGCCGGCGGCAACACAGTGGCCGCCGATGGCCGCCACCACCGGCATGGGTGCCAGCGCCATGCGCGCGGCCAGCGTAAACACCTCGGTCCAGTAATCGCGCACCGCCGCCGCGTCGCCGTCGAGCAGGGCAATGACGTCGATGCCGGAGGAAAAGATGCCGGGCACGCCGGACAGGATGACGCCTTGCCGGCCGGCGGCGGCGGCGTCGCTGAAGGCGCCGTTGAGCGCACGCAGCGACGCCACGTCCATCGCGTTCACCGGCGGCGCCGCGAGCCGGAATTCGACGATGTGCTCGCCGTGCGGGATGATGTCTATCATTTGATCCACCAATTAAAAACGTTGAGTTGTACGGGGAAACGGAGCGCGGCGCGCGGCGCGCGGCGGCGCCACGGCCTAGGCGAATCCGGTTTAATCGATGATTTTGTATTTCTGGCACCATTCGCGCACGTCGCGGAAGCGCGCCTCGTTCAGCCGCAGGTTGTTCGGCGAATTGCGGATCTCCTTGATTTTTTCGGTGTCGCCGATCGCGATCGGAAACTCGAAGGAGGTGAAGCGGGCGATTTCCGGCATGTAGGTATATTCATCGAGCAGGAACACGTAACCCTTCTTGAAAAAATCGCTGACTTCATCGATTTCGCCCGCCGGCGCGTTGGCGAAGTAGTTTTCGGCGACGTGGCGCGCGAAGGCGATATGCCGCAATTCTTCCGTGTGGTGTTCGCGGAACATGGTTCGCGTCAGCGGGTCGATGATGTCGTGCTGGGTCTGGTAGATCGAATTCAGCTCGGCGAACCACTCGATCAGCAAATTCCAGATAATCCCGTAGACCGGATGTTTGCCGGCCAACTGGTCTTCGAATTTCGAGAAATTCGGGATGTTTTCGGGATGGCTCCACAACGGCAGTTTTGCCGTCTCCAGATAGCGCCGGAACATCAGCGTATGGACGATTTCCTCGCGCGAAAAGATCATCAGATATTCGCGCACATCGTCGGACAGGCCGCCATGGTATTTATTCACATAGCCGACATACAACTCCGGCAAGGATTGCTCCAGCCAGATGAAATAGGACACGTCCCTTGCCGTTTCAAGCCACAGCACTTCGCTGCGCTGCGCCGGGGTCAGCGCGTCCCAGTACGGGGTGCCGTACAACCACCCGGCTTCTTCAATTTTGGGTGGCTTGTTCAAATCGACGCCATCAGCCCACGGCACGACGGTATCGAGTTGCAATAAATTGCGGTGCGACGCGTTAATCAAAGTCTTAACTGTCTTATGGCTCTTTTCATTCAATACCATTGGATTTTGTTTATAAACTTCCACTGCGCTGGTCTCTGTATTCATTCAAGATCTCCGGTTAGTTATTCCGCCTTGTTTAGCGGAAAATTTATAATTGAGTCTTGATGGTACTGAGGTTTCATCGTGACTATTCAGCCTGAGCGTACAGCGTAGAAAGTTGTTGTAAACGAATCGTGGATAACGCATCATGCGTGCATGCCACCAAAACCGCCCCG
>NZ_JBJXIB010000084.1:0-26275 GCF_046115965.1 Janthinobacterium sp. CG_23.3
ATCTCACTGGCCGCGCCCTACCTCACTGGCATGTCAAGCTTTTTATTGTATTTCGCTCTACTTTTAAAGAAAAATTCTTAACTTGGGTGGATTGGCCCAACCGCCCGCCCGCGTCCTGGCGGGCGCGCCGGTGCAGATGGCGGACGCGGGCCAGGCCCAGGCCGCCGGCGCCGCCGCCCGCCGGGATCTGGCCCAGTTCGTCCAGCACAATTTGCAAACCCGCCAAGCCGGCCAGCCGGCCGAGTTCCCGCTCGACATTAACGACATCCAGGATTTGAAGGACGCCAAGATCGGCTACGGCTTCCAGGTCTACACCATTGATCCGAAGGACATTGTCGCCGGACGCGGCGGCTTGAGCAGCATGGCCAAGCCGACCGGGGTCTGGCGTTTCATCATCACCGTGCACGATAAGCCGATTGGCCTGGCCACCGTTGAGCGCAGCGGCGCCGCGTGGGAAACCGTGGCCTACGGCGCCGCCGTGCTGTCCAAGGACGTCGAGGCGCTGATGGCCTTCCACGGCAACGCCGAGCGTTCCAACCTGCGCTTCATCCGCGTTTTCCAGGCCCAGTCGGATTTCCTCGAAGTAGTCTCCGGCAACGACGGCAAAGCCCGCTTCGCGCCACTGCAGTCGGCGCGCGAGTCCCTGCTGTTGCAGCAGCGCGCGCAGAAAAACGGCAAGCCCGCCGGCGATGGGTTGGCCGATCCGGCCGAGTACCTGGAACCCTTGCGCGCCGCGGTCAAATCCAATATGGAAGCCTTCCGCTGATAGCGTCGCCATATCCAGCCATTCTGTCGAACTTCATTCGAGGACAATAAGATGACAAAACTTCCGAGCCGCATCATCGTTGGCGCCGGCTTGCTGTTGGTATTCCAGCTGGCCCACGCCCAAATGCGCACGCTGAACGTTCCATTGGTCACCCAGGAGCATAGTCAATGGTGCTGGGCGGGTTCCAGCAAAGCGGTCTTAAATTTCTACAACAAGACGCCGAGCCAGTGCCAGATCGTCAATTGGGCATATGGTTTGAATTACGCGTGCGGCAATACCAATTTCAATTGGAGTAGTAACGCCAACCAGCCGAATAGTATGTACGGCAGCAACGGCAGCGTGCAAAACATCTTGAACGCCTGGAGCGTGCCGAACACCGCGTATAGCGTTGCCTCGTCATGGAACAGCGTGGTCTCCGACATCAACGCCAATCGGCCGTTCGTGATCCGTTATGGCTGGAGCGGCGGCGGCGGGCATATTATGGTGGGCCGCGGCTATGAAACGGCGAACGGCACCAACTATATCTATATCATGAATCCGTGGCCTGGAGAGGGGCAGACTTATCGCACCTACAATTCGGCGGTGTCGGCTTCCGACCACCAATGGACGCATACCCAGCGCATGAATATCAACGGCTAGGGCGGCCGCGCGCGTAGACAAAATGTGATATTCTTGCCAAGCTTCGCGTCGCTGTGTTGCCACACGACGCAAAAAGCCAACGGCTAAAAAACCGCGGTCAGGCCCTGAGTCTGGGGGCGGCTTTTTCGCATCAGCCACCTCACCCTTATCCTGCTACGCGACATATATATGAGCCATACGCACCTGAACATAACAGCCGCCGGCTTGCCGCAAGCGTGGAAATCGACGGTGCTGTCGCGCGTCGGCGGCGCCAATTTGAAAGTGCTGCGCATGGATGGCACGGCCTATCCCGACGAGGCGCATGATTATCCCGAGGGATTGCTGGTGATCGACGGCCAGCTTAACCTGACCATCGACGACAAGCTGGTCGTGGTGCGCGCCGGCGAGCTGTTCGTGGTGCCGGCCGGCGTCGCGCACGCGGTCGCACCGGGCAGCGCCGGCACGCTGATGATTGTTGACATTTGAGGGCCAGGCGGCGTTGCCCGCCATTTCAGTTGAATTGTTTTTATAGTATTTTTCGCGCCGGCGCCGGCGTCGGTATCCTGTTGGCGCGCTGGGCGCTTTTATCGCGGCTTTACTTTTCTTTGAGGAGAATTGCATGATTATTGATCATATCGGCATTGGTTTGAGCGACTACGAAGCAGGCAAGACCTTCTTCGCCGCGGCGCTGGCGCCGTTGGGCATCGGGCTGATCATGGAAATCCATGGCAACGCCGGCTACGGCAGCGGCGGCAAGCCGGAGTTCTGGTTTTCCCAGGGGACGGCGCCGGCGCGCATGCACATCGCTTTCGTGGCCGAAAACCGCCAGCAGGTCAGGGACTTTTACCAGGCCGCGCTGGCCGCCGGCGCGCAAGACAATGGCGCGCCCGGCATCCGCGAGATTTACCATCCGCATTACTACGGCGCCTTCGTCACCGGCCCGGACGGGCTGAATATCGAAGCCGTCTGCCACGCGCCCGAAGCCTGATTTCAGCGCTTCGGCGGCGCTATGTTTGTTGTCCGCTTTGCCGCCGCCGCCCGCCGAGCGGCGCGCCGCCCGGCGGGCAATCGCTTACTTTTCCTCTCGGAAAACCTCCTCGGCAGCGTTCGATGTCCGCCTGACGCACGTTTGATTCAGATCATATCCGGCCGTTCTCGCTAACGTAGTCTTGTGTCTCGTGCCGCAGACGCGTCGTTCAACGGACCAAAGACGACGCTGTTTTCACGGCGCGCAAGCTCGGCAACGCGACCTTCGACAATTTCCGATCGTCTTGCTTGTCTCGCAGTACTGCTAAAAACCCTCCATTTACTGATTTTTTTTATGAGGCATTTATGTATCCATTTAATCGTACCTCCGCCGGTCCAGCCGCCAAAACCCACCTGGAAGCGCAGCTGTCTTTTTTTAATGCCATGTCCAAATCGTTGTTCCGCTCGGCCCAGCAGTTCACCGATCTGAACATGCAGCTGGCGCAGACCATGCTGGAAGAATCGACCAACGCCAGCCATGAAATGATCACCGCCGACCAGCCAACGGAAGCGTTCAACGCCGCCGCCGCGCATGCCCAACCGGCAGCCGGCAAAATCCGCGCTTACCAGCAGCATATTTCCCGCCTGGCCGCCGATACCCAGGTGGACCTGGCCAAAGTGGCCGAAGAGCATGTATCGGAAACCAGCCGCACGGCCAAAGCACTGGCCGACGAAGTCGCCCGCGTCGCATCGGAAGAGACAGAAAAAAGCATGCGCAACCAACAGGACGCGATGAAGAAATTCGCCGATCCGTTTGAGCAGTTCGCCGACGGCATGCAGCAACGCCAGTCGCGCGGCGCCGAAATGCGCGGCAGCGAAAGCCTGCAGAGTGCCGGTATGGAAGGCCGTGAAGGCCAGGGTTCCATGCAGGGCAGTTCCAGCAGCGCCCAGCAAGCAGCTCAGCACAGCGCAAGCCAGGCGGGCAAACAGCCGGGCGGCGCCGGCGCTCGCAAGGAGTAATAACGCAGGCGCCAACGGCCAGCCATGGCCGAAGCGCCGGCAGTAAGTAATGACGTGGCAGTATCGCGCCCGGCCCATTTCGGCCGGGCGTTTTGCGTTGAATCGCCATCGCATCCATTGGCTCCCGGCCGGTGCGGAACTGGCGCCGGCCGGCGGCATCCAATCTACTTGCTTGTCGTCGTCGCGGGTGTCGCACGCGATACGGCGCCGCCCCGCAAGACGGCAAGTGTGCGGTCCAGCGTCATCAATGCGCTGGGTGCCTTACCAATCACGCCGCATTTGAGGGAGATTTGAACCATGAAAGCGAAATATGGATATTTAATGGCGTGCGCTTTGGCCTGCGCCGCGGCGCTGGCCCAGGAACCGGCGCGCAACACCAGTTCCGGCACCGCCTACGACAGCACCCCGGCCGTTGACGCGGCGGTCCAACTGGCGCCAAAAACCGAAAACGGCATTACCTACCTCTGCGGCGGCATCGGCTCCACCGAGGCCGCGCAAATGAAGCGCGACGCCGGCAACTACCATCTCATGCTGACCTTTGCCGAGAACACCGGCGCCTACCTGGCCGCCGTCGACGTCAGCATTGCCGACACGCGTGGCAACGAGCTGCTGCGCACCAGCTGCGACGCGCCCATCATGCTGGTGAATTTCCCGAAGGCGGGCGGCTACCGGGTGCGCGCCGAGGTCGACGGGCATCCGGTGAACCGGCTTGTCAGGGTCGGCCGCCGCGGGCACAGCTCGGTGGCGATGGTGTGGCCGCGCCGCCTGCTCGAACGGCCGCCGACGGTTAACCTGCAGGGCTCGGTGACGCCGTAGCCAGGTTTGCTAGGTCGGGTTGGCGCACAGCGCGTAACCCGACTGGCGTCGGCGCCGGCTCGGCGTCGGATGACGCGTTCCGCCAAACCGACCTATAACAGCCATGTCCGCGCCGTTTCGATGATCCGCTCCGACAACCGGCGCGTCAGCGGCGTCTGAATGTCCCAGGCGTGCCAGACCAGCGCCACGTCGAGGCCATCGCCCGGCGTCACGTCCACCAGCGTGCCGGCGGCCAACTCTGCGCGAACTTGCAGCACCGGCACCATGCCGTAGGCCACGCCCGCTTCGATGAAGCGCACGAACGCCTCGGACGAGGCCAGCGAATGGTGAGGATAGCGCAGCGCCGCGCCCAGCCGGTGCTGCACGTAACGCTCCAGCAGCGCGTCGCGCTGGTTGAACACCAGCGCCGGCGCGCGCGCCACCGCGTCGGCGGTAAAGCCGCCGCCAAACCAGCGCGCGGCGAATGCCGGCGCCGCCACGCAGATGTAGCGCATCACCCCTAGCGGCGTCGAAATCGTGCCGGCCACCTGGGCCGTCTCGCTCGTCACGCAGGCGAACACGCGGCCCTCGCGCAACTGGCTCAGGGTGTGGTCTTGGTCGTCGAGGTGGATGTTGAGCAGGCAGGACGGCGGCGTCAGCAACGGTTGCAACGCCTCCAATACCCAGGTCGCGGCGCTGTCGGCGTTGACCGCGATGGCCAGCGCCGGCAGTTGCGCGCCTTGGCCGGGTTCGTCGTCGAGCGCCGCCTCCAGCAGCTTGACTTGGCGGAAGTGGGCAATCAGGCGCTGCCCGGCGGCGGTCGCCTGCGGCGGCTGGCTGCGCACGACCAGCAGCGTCCCGGCGCTGTTTTCCAGCGTGCGTAGCCGTTGCGACACGGCGGGCTGGCTGATCGCCAGCGCCGCCGCGGCCTTCTCGAAACTGCCGTGGCCAATCACGGCGTCGAGCGCAGCCAGCGCCCGGTAGTCGACTGCTCTCATAAGTAACTCTTATGTATGGTAAATAATATTCATTATACTTATATTGTCCGCCGCCTTATGCTGGCCTCCATTCAAACCAAGGGGGCGACATGGACGCAGCGGTATTTTTCAAGGGAATGGGCTTGGGTGCCAGCCTGATCATCGCCATCGGCACGCAAAACGCCTTCTTGCTCAAGCAAGGTTTGCAGCGCCATTACGTCTTTACCTGCACCTGCATTTGCATCGCCTGCGACGTCGTGTTGATCGCCGCGGGCGTCGCCGGCATGGGCAGCCTGATCACGGGCGCCCCTTCCCTGCTGTTGTGGATCAAGCTGGCCGGCGCGCTGTTCCTGCTGGGCTACGCCTTGCGCGCGGCCCGCGCCGCCTGGCGCCCGGCGGCGCTGGTCCTCGGCTCGGAGAGGGCGCCGGCCAGTTATATGGCCGTGATCGGCACCACGTTCGCCTTGACGCTGTTGAACCCGCACGTCTATCTCGACACCGTCGTGCTGCTCGGCGCCATCGGCGGCCAGCAGGCCGGCGCCGGGCGCTATTACTTCGGCGCCGGGGCCATGCTGGCGTCGGCGCTCTGGTTCGCCAGCCTCGGCTATGGCGCGCGCTTCCTGGCGCCGCTGTTCGCCAAGCCGCTGGCCTGGCGCGTCTTGGACGGCGTGATCGCTGTCGTCATGTGCGCGATCGCCGTGTCTTTGCTTTTATAGCAGGCGGCACTCGGGCGTACCCGCCGATGGCGCTTCGCGCACTTTCCTGTAACATGCGGGCTTCTTTTCATCCGAGGCTAGCCATGCAGTTATTGCTTCTCATTCCGGCATTTTTGACGATCTATTTCGTGTTCAAGAGCCGGCCGGCGTCGAAGCCGGGCGCCTTCGCCACGCCATCCGGCGTAGCATATTCTCTGGTCTTGCCGGCCGCGGCGCCCGCCTGCCATTGGCGGGACGGCGGCCGCTACAACACCGAGGTCGTAGTCGAGTCGGCCTTCCAGGGCGTCATTCGCGCACTGGCCGGCGAGCATGGCGCCGACAAGGCCAACGTGCCATACCAGGCCGTGCTGGTGCCGGACGACCTTAACCCCTACGACGACAAGGCCGTCACGGTCTTCCTCGGCGGCACGGTGGTCGGCCACCTGGCGCAGGAAGACGCGCTGAACCTGCGCCGCAAACTGGGCCGCGGCGGCATCGCCGACGCGCCTACCTCGTGCGACGCGATGGTGCGCGGCGGCGGCCTGTGGCAGGGCAAGCGCCTGACGTACAGCGTCGTGCTGGATATCCCATCGTTCGATTAAGGACTGCGCCATGAATCCACCCACCTCCACTTCGCCCGAGTCGCTGCACATCGTCTGCCCGCATTGCGACGCGGTGAACCGGCTGCCGGCCGCCAAATTGAACCAGCAGCCGACCTGCGGCAAGTGCCAGAAAGACCTGTTCAGCGGCCAGCCGGTCGATTTGCCCAGCGCGCGCTTCCTGAAACACATCGAGCGTAACGACATTCCTGTGCTGGTTGATTTCTGGGCGCCGTGGTGCGGCCCGTGCCGCTCGATGGCGCCGTTCTACGCCCAAGCCGCGCAGGGCCTGGAGCCGCAGTTCCGCGTCGTCAAGGTCAACACCGAAGAGGCGCAGGACCTTGGCGCGCGATTCGCGATCCGCAGCATTCCGACGCTGGCGCTGTTTCGCAACGGGCGCGAAGTGGCGCGCCAGCCGGGCGCGATGGACGCCAACAATATCATGGCGTGGGCGCGCAACAGCGCCCGGCTGGGCTGAACGGTGCGCGCGGCGATGCAGACCATCGGATTAATCGGCGGCATTGGCTGGGCCTCCACGGCCGAATACTATCGGCTCATTAACGAGCGCATCGGCGCGCGCCTGGGCGTTGCGCACAGCGCCAGGATCATCCTGTTCAGCCTTGACCAGTTCGACTTCACGGCGCGCGCGGCGCAGGCCGATCCGGCGTCGATTCACGACTTTCTCGTGGAGGAGGGCGTGCGCCTGAAGGCCGCCGGAGCCGATTTCTTCCTGTTCTGCGCCAACGGCGTACACCGCTTCGCCGACAATGTGATACCGCGCATCGGCCTGCCCTTCGTCAGCATCGTCGAGGCGACCGCGACGCGGGTGCAGGCGTCGCAATTGAAGAAGGTCGGGCTGCTGGGCGTGAAGCAGACCATGGCCGGGCGTTTCTACCACGACCGGCTCGAAGCGTGCGGCGTGCAGACCTTGACGCCGCCGCCGCGGGACCAGGAGTTGATCCATGAAATCATTTATAGCGAGCTGGTTCACAACCGCATGAGCGCGGAGAGTCGCGCGGTCTTCGTGCGCATCGTCAAGGACCTGGAAAACGCCGGCGCCGGCGGCGTCATCCTCGGGTGCACCGAGATCCCTTTGTTGATCGGCCAGCGCGACGTCGACATCCCCGTCTTCAACACCACCGAGATCCATTGCGAAGCGGCGGTGGCGTTGGCGCTGAATTCATTCACACCAAGGGCGTAACCCCGGGGGCCGGCCTGAAGGTCCGACCCCGGCTCTTTGCCTTTGGTTTCAACGGCGCTCGCGGCGCCTTCGCCGGGCTATTCGCAGTGCCGCTCCAGCCACCGGGCGATGCCGGCCAGGCTGCGGAAGTCGGCCGTCGAGCGGCAGGCGATGCCGGGATGGCGCGTCTGTAGCATGCGCGACAGCGCCGCGCCCGGTCCCAGTTCCAGCGCGACGCCGATGCCGGCCTCGGCGCAGGCGTCCATGCACTCCGTCCAGACAATGTGCTCGGCCAGTTGGCGCGACAGGTGTTCGACCGCGCCGGCCTTGCCGACGACGCAGCAGGCGGCGATGCCCGACAGCACCGGCGCCTGCTGCGCGCCGAAGCCGGTGGCGCGCAGCGCGGCGGCGAACGGCGCCACGGCTTGCGCCATGTACGGCGTGTGGGCGGCGACGTCGACCGGCAGCCGGTGGAGCCGGCCGCCGGCCGCGGCGACGCCCGCCGTCAGCGCCGCCAACGCCGCCGCCGGTCCGCCGGCAACGCAGCTGTCTTCACCCGTCTCGATCGCCACGTGGTACAGGTCGCCGGCCAGCAGTTCGCGCACGCGCTGCAGGCGCAGGCCGGAAATGGCGGCCAGCGCCTGCCCCGGGTGGTGCTCCAGGCAGGCGTCCATCAGCGCCGCGCGCGCCTGCGCCAGCGCCACCGCGTCGTCCGGCGCCAGCGCGCCCGCGACGCCGTAGGCGGTCAGCTCGCCGACGCTGTAGCCGGCCACCAGCGCCGGCGCCGGCGCCGGCGCGACGCCGCGGATCGCTTGCCACAGCGCCAGGCCGGCCGCGACGATCTGCGGCTGGGCGACGCGGTTGGCGAACAGCTGCGCCGGCTCGGCCGGCGCGGCGATACGCTCGAGCAGCGCGGCGGCGCCCGCGTGCGTGCGCGCCAGGTCGAACATGCCGGCGTGCTGGCCGCCCTGGCCGGGGCAAAGGATCAACAGGCGCCGGCTCATGCGCCCTCGCGCGCGACGGCGGCGTGCACCAGGCAGGTCGCCGCCAGCAAATCGGCGGCGCCGCCCGGCGACAGTTTATGGCGCACGAACAGGCGGTGGCAAGCCATCGCCTGGGCCTGCCATTCCGGCTGGGCGGTGCCGCCCAGCGCCAGGAAGCGCCGCGCCTGCAGGCGGACGGTGCGGGCGCCGTTGGCGCCGCCGCGGTGGAACACGTTGGTGTCGCTGATGTGCGCCATCAGCGCGAACAGCGCGTCGACGCGGGCGTGGCGCAGGCCGCGCCCGGCCTGCAGCGTGTGGCGCAGCGCCGGCAGGGCCACCTCGAACACCGACGGCAAGCCGAGCGCGCCTTCCTCGCGCGCGCCGGCCGCCGCGTGCAGCGCCGCCACCCGCAGGCCGTGCGTGGGCGCCTCGGCCGGCGCCGGCCGGGTGTGCGCGGCCAGTTCCAGGCCCCAGCGCAGCAGCAGGATGGCGCGCAGCGCCTCGGCCGACACCTCGACCCGGTGCGCGCGCGCCTGGCCGATCGCCGCGCACAGCAGGCCCAGGCTGAAGATGGCGCCGCGGTGGGTGTTGACGCCGCCGGTGGCGCGCATCATGCGCAGCTCGGCCTCGACGCCGAGCCGCTTCAGCGTGGCGAAGGGGGCGTCGTCGATGCCGGCCTGGCAGATCAGCGCGAAGTAGTGGCGCAGCGAGAACAGGCTGCGCATGAAGGTCGCCGCCGTCATGTCGTCGTGGCTGCCGCTGTCGACCAGCGACACCAGCCCCGGTTTCGGGTGCAGCGCCAGTTCGGCGTGCAGCGCGCCCACCGCCAGGCGCGCCGTGTCGACGCAGAAGGCGCGGTTCTGCCGCGCCGCCAACGCCAAGGCCAGCGGCGGCGGCGGCCGGGCGCCGGCGCCGCGGGCGCGCCGCGTCGGCGCTTGCATCAGGGCGCCCTCAGCGTGGCCAGCAGCGCGTTGGTCGAGCTCAGGCGCACCGCGTCCGCCGCCTTGACCAGCACGCGCGCGTGGCCGGCTTCGGCCGCGCGCCATTCCCTCCAGGCCACCGCGGCGCCGTTCGGGAAGACGATTTCGCCGTCCAGCGCCGGCGCCGCGTCAAAGCGTTCCAGCAGCGCCAGGCCGGCGCGCAACTGCTGCGCGGTGGCGGGGTACAGCAGCAGGTCGATGTCGGAGCCGGGCCGCAGGTAGGCCAGCCCGGTCAGCGCCTGCATTGCGGCCGAGCCGTAGACGCGCAGTTCGAGGCCGACGCTGGCGTCGCGCAGGCGCGCCAGCGCGCCGCCCCACGGCTGCGGCAGCGACGCCAGCGCCGCCTTCAGCGGCAGCGGCGGCGCGCTCCTGGCGACGTAGTCCGCCGGCACGCGCAGCGCGAAGCGGCGCCTGGCGCCGCTGGCCGGGTCCGGCGGCGAGGGCAGGCCCAGGCAAACCTGATCGACGTCGGCGTCGGGGTCGTGGCGGCGCGCCACCAGCGGCCAGTCGGCGTCGCGCCAGCGCTCCAGCGCCTCGGCGTGTCCGTCCGCGACGGCGGCCGCGCGCGCCGCTTGCCAGCCCGGCGCCGACAACCAGACCAGGCTATGCCGCGCGAACATGGTCGCCATGGAGGATCGCCTCGATCACCGGCTGCGCCAGCTTGCGTCCGCCGCGCGCCTGCCCGAGCGCGGCGCGGCTGTCGCCCGGATAGTCCGGCGCCAGCGCCTGCGCCAGCCGCGCCGCCAGGTCGCCGTCCCAGATCGCCTCCAGCGCGCCCATGCGCAGGTAGTTTTCCGGCCCCGGCGCGAACACCGGGTTGTCCCTGGCCAGCTCCTGCAGGCGCTGCTCCGGCACCTTGGTGATGCGCGCCATCGCCGCCAGCCCCATCACGCGGATGCTGGCGCCGGGCAGCGCGTAGCAGGCGTCGGCCATCATGCCGCTGCTGATAAAACCGCCCGACAGCGCCTGGTCGTACACCAGGCCGATGACCTTGTGGCCCTGGCGGCGCGCCAGGTCGACGCACTTGGCCAGGTGCGCCATGTAGCTATTGATGCCCAACATTTCGTCGCGGTGGCGCAGGCGCTGGCCCTGGGTGTCGACCAGCAGCAGGATGGCGCGGCGCGGCTGCTCGCGCACCACGCGCAGCACCGCGCGCGCCTGCGCCAGCGCGATCTCGACGCCGATCGGCGCGTGGCCGGTGGTGCCGATGACCTCGACGGTGTCGGCGCCGACCCGCGCGGCGCCGCACAGGAAGTCGTCCCGTTCGGTGATGGAGTGGCCGAGCGGGAACAGGGCCGCCGCCAGTGTTTGCCAATGCATTATCTCGCTCCCAGACGGTGGGCGTCGGCGGCGGCGACGAAACTGTCGATGTCCAGCATGGGGATGCCGGCCGCGTCCGCGATGCCCAGTGTAGCCCAAATATCGGCGGGCTCATGCAGCGTGCCGAACGCCGCGATGCGCGCCGCCAGCATCCGCTGCTCCGCCTCCAGCGCCGCCAGCGTCAACTCCACCGCTTGATGGCGCGCCGCCGCCAGCGCCGCGATCGCCGCCTGGCGGAACGCCGCCAGCGTGTCGGCGACGATGCCCTGGCAGTCGCCCATCAGATAGCGGTGCTTGCCGCCGCAGGTGCGCCATACCAGCGCGCGGTCGCGCGCGTCGTACTCCTCGACGCCGGCGGCCGTTTCGATCACCTCCGGGCCGGACATCGCCAGCCGGCCTTCCTCCGACATGAGCACCGCGTTGGCGCAGCGCGCGACGATGCCCATGCCGCCGAAGGCGCCGTTGGCGCCGCCGACCAGCGCGATCACCGGGATGCCGGCGGCGCGCACGTCGAGCAGCGCGCGCATCACCTCGGAGAGCGCGACCAGGCCGGCGTTGGCCTCGTGCAGGCGCACGCCGCCGGACTCCAGCAGCAGCAGCACGGCGCTGGCGCGCTCGGCCACGGCCAGGCGCAGCATGCCGGTCAGCTTGGCGCCGTGCACCTCGCCGACCGCGCCGCCCATGAAGCCGCCTTCCTGCGCCGCCGCGAACACCGCGGCGCCGTCCAGCCGCGCGCGGCCGACCGCGACGCCGTCGTCGAACGCCGCCGGCAGGTTCAGCTGCGCCAGGTGCGGGCTGACGACGCGTTGCGCCGGCGGCAGCAGTTCCTCGAAGCTGCCGGCGTCGAACAGGCGGCGCAGGCGCTGGCGCGCGTTGGCTTCCAGATAGCTGCTCATGGCGCCTCGCCGAGCATGCTTTCGACGGCCTGGTCCAGGCGCAGGCTGACCACCGCCGGCGTCGCGCCGACGTCGTTGATGGCGATGCGCACGTCGGCCAGCTGCCAGCGCTGGTGGAAGTCGCCCAGCACCGCCGCCCAGATGACGCCGAAGCCGACCGCCGCCGTGTTGACCTCGACGCAGCAGGCGCCGTCCAGCGGCGCCGGCTCGATTAGCACCTCCAGGTTGCCGGAGCCGGCCACGCCGACCAACTGCGCCTGCGTTGGCAGCGCGCGGCTGCCGTGTTCAAAACGGTACCTCAGGTTTTCCATCAAAAATCTCCTCAATTGCGTTGGCCGCGCGAGGGCGGCGGCTTCGGCGTGGTGCCTACCAATTCCTGAACCGCTTCGGCGGGTTGTACAAACCGCCCGAGGCGCGCACCAGGTCCTTCATGGTTTTCGCTGCCAGCAAATCGCGCGTGGCCAGGCGCTTGTCGACGCCGATATCCTCGGGCCGGACGATGACGCCGCGGTCGCGCAGGTTCTCCACCACGCGCTTGTCGCGCGCCATGCCGACCGGGGTGTAGCCGGCCACGCCGCGGACGGCCTGCTCGCGCTCCTCCTCGCCGCGGCACAGCAGCAGGTTGGCGATGCCTTCCTCGGTCAAAATGTGGGTGACGTCGTCGCCGTAAATCATCACCGGCGGGATCGCCATGTCGGCCTGCTCGGCCAGCTCCCAGGCGTCGAGCCGCTCGACGAAGGCCGGCTGCATGTGCTCGCGGAAGGTCTCGACGATCTGTACCACCAGCTTCCGCCCGCGCGGCATGGCGTTGCCGCCGGCGCGCGCCTGTTGGCCGGCCTTCAGCCAGGCCGGGCTGGCGTGGCGCCGGCCGCGCGCGTCCGCGCCCATGTTGGGCGCGCCGCCGAAGCCGGCGATGCGGCCCGCCGTCGCGGTCGAGGAATTGCCCTGCAAATCGATCTGCAGGGTCGAGCCGATGAACATGTCGCAGGCGTAGTGGCCGGCGGCCTGGGCCAGCGCGCGGTTGCTGCGCATCGAGCCGTCCGGCCCGACCGAAAACACGTCCGGCCGGGCGCGTATGTAGTCCTCCATGCCCAGCTCCGAGCCGAACGAATACACCGACTCGACGAAACCCGACTCGATCGCCGGTATCAGCGCCGGGTGCGGGTTCAGCGCCCAGTGCCGGGCGATCCTGCCCTTCAGCCCGAGGTCGGTGGCGTAGGTCGGCAGCTGCAGCTCGATGGCGGCGGTGTCGAAGCCGATGCCGTGGTTCAGGCGCTCGACCTGGTACTCGGCGTAGATGCCCTTGATGGCCAGCATCGCCATCAGCACCTGGATCTCCGAGATCTGCGCCGGGTCGCGCGTGAACAGCGGCTCGATGTAATACGGCTTGGGCGACTGCACCACGAAGTCGACCCAGTCGCCCGGAATGTCGACCCGCGGCAGCGTCTCGACGATGCGGTTCACCTGGACGATGACGAGGCCGTTCTTGAAGGCGGTGGCCTCGACGATGGCCGGCGTGTCCTCGGTGTTCGGGCCGGTGTACAGGTTGCCGTGGCGGTCGGCCGCCTCGGCCGCGACCAGGCACACGCGCGGCGCCAGGTCGATGAAGTAACGGCTGAACAGCTCCAGGTAGGTGTGGATCGCGCCGATATTGAGCTTGCCGGCGGCGACCAGCTTGGCGACCCGCCCGGCCTGCGGCCCGGAGAAGGAAAAATCGAGGCGCTCGGCGACGCCGCGCTCGAACACGTCGAGGTGTTCGGGCAGGGCCAGCACCGACAGCAGCATGTGCAGGCCGTTGATGCGCGCCGGGTCGAGGCCGGCCAGCGCCTGGCCGAGGAAGTCGGCCTGCTTCTGGTTGTTACCCTCCAGGCAAACCCGGTCGCCGCATTCGAGCACCGCGTGCAGCAGGTCCCTGACGCGCGCGGCCGGCAGCGCCTTGCCGTCCAGCGACTCGCCGAGCGCGGCGCGGGCGCGCTCCAGGCGCTGGCCGCGGTTCGCTTGCAGCGTGTTCCAAACCCGAGGCGACGAATGCATGTACTTCACTCCCATGATGGTTGCCGGCTGAACGGCCGGCACGGCCATCAGGATAATCGAAAGCGGCGGCGGAAAGAAGGCGAACACGAGCCCGCCAATTTGAACGGCGTCAAATAGAGCGGCATCGGGCGGAAATCCTTCGCTTCGTTAGCGAACAAAGGTATTTTTGGCATCGGTGTAGTATGGGGCGCCTCGTGTACTCGCCCGCGGCGAATCGAAAAAAGGAACCATATGGCATACCAAAGCATCAATCCATTCAACGGCAAAACGCTCGAATCCTTCCCTGAATGTTCCCCGGCGCAGCTGGAGGAAAATCTGGCGCGCGCCGCCGCCTGCTTCGCGGCCTGGCGCGGCACCGGCTTCGCCGAGCGCGCCGCCGTGCTGCATCGCGCCGCCGCCCTGATGCGCGAACGGCGCGAGCAACTGGCCGGCCTGATCACGCTGGAGATGGGTAAGTTGATCGCCCAAAGCCGCGGCGAAGTCGACATCAGCGCCGCCATCCTCGACTACTACGCGCAGCACGCCGAGCGCTTCCTGGCGCCGGAGTCGCTGCCGACCGAAAAAGGCGAGGCGCTGGTCGAAAGCAGCCCGGTTGGCGTGTTGTTCGGCGTCGAACCGTGGAATTTCCCCTACTACCAGATCGCCCGTTTCGCCGCGCCCAATCTGATGGCCGGCAACGTGGTGATGGTCAAGCACGCCTCCAACGTGCCGCAATGCGCGCTGGCCTTCGAGCGCCTGATGGCCGACGCCGGCCTGCCGCCGGGCGGCTACACGAACCTGTTCATTTCGAAGGACCAGGTGGCGCAGGTCATCGACGACGAGCGCATCCGCGGCGTGGCGCTGACCGGCAGCGAGGCGGCCGGCGCCGTCGTAGCGGCACGGGCGGGGCGGAACCTGAAAAAATCGACGATGGAATTGGGCGGCAACGACGCCTTCATCGTGCTCGAAGACGCCGACCTGGCGCTGGCGGTCAAGCAGGCCGTGGCCGGGCGCATGGGCAATTCCGGCCAGACTTGCACGGCGTCGAAGCGCTTCATCGTCGTCGAGGCGCTGGCCGACCGCTTCCTTGAACAATTCCAGGCCGCGCTGGCGAAATTCACGCCGGGCGATCCGATGGACGAGAAAACCACGCTGGCGCCGTTGTCGTCGCCGGCCGCGTTGGAAAACCTGCTCGACCAGGTGCAGCGCGCGGTGGCCAAGGGCGCCCGCGTGGTGCTCGGCGGCGCCCGCCTGGACCACTCCGGCGCCTTCATGCAGCCGACCATCCTGACCGATATCGACGAGGCCAATCCGGCATACAAGGAAGAGTTGTTCGGACCGGTGGCGCTGTTCTTCCGCGTCGCCGACGAGAACGCGGCGGTGGCGCTGGCCAACGATTCGCCGTTCGGCCTGGGCGGATCGGTGTTTTCGCAGGATATCGAGCGCGCCAAGCGGGTCGCGCGGCGCATCGATACCGGCATGGTCTTCATCAACCGCGCCGCGTCGTCGGCGCCGGACCTGCCGTTCGGCGGCGTCAAGAATTCCGGCTACGGCCGCGAGCTGTCGTCGGCCGGCATCCAGGAGTTCGTCAACAAAAAGCTGATCCGCGTGTCGTAGGGTCGGGGCCGGCGATGAAGACCGTCCTGGTACTCGCCCGATGCGCCAACCCGACCAACATTGGCGGTATTCGCGTCAGCCCGGCTTGGCCATCTGTTGCAGCGCGTCGCCGGTGACGCGGCAGATGCGCCACTCCGGCAGCAGTTCGGCGCCCATGCCGGTGTAGAGCTTGATCGCGTTGACGTTCCAGTCCAGCACGGTCCACTCGAAGCGGCCGCACTGGCGTTCCAGCGCCAGTTGCGCCAGCGCCACCATCATCTTGCTACCGTAGCCGTGGCCGCGGTGCGCCTGGCGCACGTACAGGTCTTCCAGGTACAGGCCCTTGCGCGTCAGGAAGGTCGAGAAGTTGTGGAAGAACAGGGCGAACGTGACGACCTCGCCGTTCGCCACGCCGATGATGGCTTCGCACGCGGGTTTGGCGCCGAACAGGCCTTCGTGCAGCATCGCTTCGGTGGCCACCACCTGGTGTTCGAGCTTTTCAAACACGGCCAGTTCGAGGATCATGGCGTGGATGTGGGCGACGTCGGATGGCTCGGCGGGGCGGATGGAAAATGCGTTGGTCGTGTTCATGGTGCTTTCGTGATGGGTGGGTAAGCTTGTTTGGGGCGGTGTTGTGCGCGCCGACGGGCATGGGTTTTCGCGGGCGCGGCGGCGCGCTGGAGTTACTGCTTGATCGACGCCTGCGGCTCGATGTGCTTTTCCATGAACACGCTCAAAGGGTCGAGCGCGTAGCCGCCGAACGGGCCGCGTTCGACATAGCCGAGGCGGGCGTACAGTCCCAGCGCCTCCGGGTTTTTGATGCCGGTTTCCAGCCGCGCGGTGCGCACGCCGATGGCCTGCATGTGCAGTTCCAGCGCCGCCATGATGGCTTTCGACAGACCGAGGCCGCGGTGTTCGGCGGCGACGAAGACGCGCTTGAGTTCGGCGCAACGGCTGTCGTCCGGCTGCACCTTGACCGCGCCGCAGGCGACCAGCTCGTCGCCGACGTAGCCGCCGAAAAAGGCCACGCCGGGCGCCTGCAGCGCGGCGACGCCGTCCAGGTGGTTGCTTTCCGCCGGGTAGAGGCTGTTCATGAGTTCGTCGGACAGCGCGATCAGGCGCCGCGCCGCGGCGTTGTCGGGGTTGATACGTTCAATTTTTACGGATGGGGTAGGGGCCATGCGGTTCCTCATATGACGTGAGCGGGCAGCGCCAGTGGCTGCGCCTGCAAGTCTATTATAAAAACCGCCACCGTGATGGTCTACCGCAACTGCGGCAGCCATTTTCAGATTCGCCTGCCCGGCGCGCGCGGCTCAGGTGGCGAAATCGGTCAGCGTGCCGCCCAGGAAGCGGCCGATGAACTCGGCTTCGTGCATGTCGCGCCAGCAGGCGTAGACGTTCTCGAAGGCGTCCTGGCCGGACCGGCGGATGCGCTTGAGGAACTGCACCCGAACCGGGGTATCGGGCAGATTGTCGCAGGGGAAATCTGCGCGCGCCTGGTCGGTGAAGACGGCGGTTTTGTAGAGTTGCGCGGTGGCGGTGTCGGTCACGATGCTGGCCCTTCTGTACTGGAGAAGCCGGCAATGTAACAATTTTTACGCCGCCATGTCGCACAAATAGGCCGGTCCGCGCGCGCCGCTAGAGTGTGGTCGGAGGAAGGCGGTTCAGGCCCGCTCGGACGGATGCAGGAAGTGGATGACGTTGCCGGGCGCCGGGTCCGGCGCCAGCAACGACTCCAGCGTCACTTTGTCGAGCACCGCCAGGTAGGCCTGGGTGGCCTGGGCCAGCGCCGACTTCAGCTTGCAGTTCGGCGTCAGCGGGCAGGTGTTGTTGGCGCGGTCGAAGCACTCGGCCATGAAGAAGTCGCTTTCGGTTTCGCGCACCACCGCGCCGATGTTGATGTCGGCCGGCTCGCGCTTGAGGCGCAGCCCGCCGTTGCGCCCGCGCACCGTCTCGACGATGCCCGACAGGCCCAGCTGGTACACCACCTTCATCAAGTGGTTCTTCGAGATCGTGTGCAAATCGGCGATGTCCTGAATCGTCACGAGCCGGTCCCGGTTGACGCCCAGGTACATCAGCGTGCGCAGGGTGTAGTCGGTGTAGGTGGTCAGTCGCATCAATCAAGTCCGTGTGTATATGGCGTGCCGGCCGCAAAATGGCGGCTAAGCCGACATTTTACTTGATGCCGCACACCGTGTAGTGGCGTTGGCAATATGTATTGCCGAAGGGAATCGAATCGCGGCGCCGCCCTCAATCCATCCCCAGCAAGATATCGCGCACCCGCCCCAGCGCGACGTCAATGTCGAGCAGGTCGATGGCGCCGTAGCCGATTACCAGCCCCTGCCGCGGCGGCGTGTCGTGGTAGAACTGCGCCAGCGGATACAGGCCGACGTCGGCGCGGCGCGCGAGGCGCACCAGCAGCGCGACGTCGAGCGGCGCGTGGCACAGCGCCGCCACGTGGAAGCCGGCCGTCGCCGGCACCAGCGTGAACCACGGCGCCAGCGCGCCGTCGAACCACTGTCGCAGCCGCTCGCGGCGGGCGGCGTAAATCGCGTGGCAGCGGCGGATATGCCTGAGCAGGTGGCCGTCGTCGATGAACTTGGCCAGCGCGTGCTGCGCCATGCTGGCGCAGTGCCAGTCGCCGACGTGCTTGACCTTCAGCGCCGCCGGCATCAGCGCCTCCGGCAGCACCGCGTAGCCGAGCCTGAGTTCGGGCAGCAAGACCTTGGAAAAACTGCCGACAAAGGCGACGATGCCGTGCCGGTCCAGGCTTTGCAGGGAATCGGCCGGCCGGCCCTCGTAGCGGAACGCGCTGTCGTAGTCGTCCTCGACGACGATGGCGCCAATCTCTCTCGCGCGCGCCAGCAGCGCGTGGCGGCGCGCCAGGCTCATCTGCATGCCGAGCGGGAACTGGTGGGTCGGCGTCACATAGATCAGGCTGACGCCGCGCGGAATGCGCTCGACCAGCAGACCTTCCTCGTCGACCGGCACGCCGACCACGCGCGCGCCGTGGCTGGCGAACAGCAGCCGCGCCATCGGATAGCCGGGCTCCTCGACGGCGACGCTGCTGCCCGGTTCGAGCAGCAGCCGCGCCAGCAGGTCGAGCGCCTGCTGGGTGCCGTTCGTCACCAGCACCTGCGCCGCCGTGCACACCAGGCCGCGGCTGAAGGCGGCGTGGCGCGCGATGGCCTGGCGCAGCGCCGGCACGCCCTCGGTGGCGCCGTAACGCCCGCGCGTCTGGACGTCCTGGCGCAGCGCGTGCAGCACGCAGCGGCGCCACTCGTCCTGTGGAAAATGGCCCGGCGTGGTGCGCCCGCCGAGAAACTCGTAGCGCGCGCTGCCCTGCTCGGCGGCGTGCAGCAGCGGCGTCGCCATCCGCTGCCATTTGCGCAGCACGGCGGCGCCGGCCAACGCGGCGGCGGGCCGCGCCTGCGCGCGCGGCGCCGGCGGCGCGCAGACGTAACTGCCAACGCCGACCCGGCCCACCAGCAGGCGCTCCAGCGTCAGGCGGGCGTAGGCGTGCGCGACGGTCTTGCGCGACAGGCCCAATTGCTGCGCCAGCAGGCGCGACGGCGGAATCTGCTGGCCGTCGGCCAGGCGCCCGGAGCGGATCGCCAGCTCCAACTGGCGGAACAACTGGCCGGCCAGATCGCGGCCGCCCTCTATAACGATATGCAACTCCATGCCCGCCACCCCATTATTTGTATTGTTTTGCACAGCCTGCCTGCATTCGGCCGGATTGGCAACCCGCGGCGGCGTTGGCGTGGCTGAAAACGGCCGCATTGGCCTCCTCGCGCAAGGTCCGCGCCGCCTACAATGAACGCCTTCATTCACAACAAGGAAAAGCACAATGGAACCAAGAGCAGACTTCTACACCGCCTCCGCCGAAGCGATGAAAGCGATGATTGCCTTTGAAATGGCGGTCGGCAAACTGGGCCTGGAGCACTCGCTGCTCGAACTGATCAAACTGCGCGCCTCGCAAATCAACGGCTGCGGCTACTGCGTCGACATGCACGCGGCGGACGCGCGCAAGGCCGGCGAAACCGAGCGGCGCCTGCACGCCGTCGTGGCGTGGCGCGAAACGCCGTTCTTCAGCGAGCGCGAGCGGGCCGCGCTGGCATGGACCGAAGCGCTGACCCGGCTATCGGACACCCAGGCGCCGGACGCCGACTACGCCGCGCTGGCCGCGCAATTCAGCGAAAAGGAAATGGTCGACGTCACCATGGCCATCAACACCATCAACAGCTGGAACCGCCTGGCGCTGGGCTTCCGCAAACTGCCGACCCTGTAACGCCAGCGATTCTACAACCCCAGAGGTTGTTGCGTGCGTCAGCGTACCGACCGCGCGCGGGCGCGGCCTTAGGCTGGCGTTTTATTGCTGCGGGAGTCGATGATGCAAAACGAAGAGCAGCGGCGCCAGTTCGTCAATGAGCTGTGGCGTCGCTTCGAGGAGGTGCAGCAGTGGGCCGTCGAGCATTGGCCGGATGCCGAGCGGCCTTTGTCGTCGGCCGATTTCGTCGAGGCGCGCAAGGAAATCCTGGCGCTGGGCACGATGACGAGCGAGTTGAACCGGCAGGCGCCTGAGCCGGAGGACGGCGGCCCGCAGTATGTCGATGTGACGCCGGCGCCCTGGCCCTGAGCGCTGCCTAAGCCTGGGCGGGCGCGCCGTTCGTGCGGGAGCCTGCCTGCACCGCCAGCCAGCTCGCCAGGCTGAGCACCAGCCCGGCCATGACGCCGTAGGCCAGGTTCAGCGCGCTGTCGAAGAGCAGCGGCGCCACCAGGCCGGAGACCAGCGCGAACAGCAGCATTTGAATGAACGATTGCATCGACGAGGCCAGCCCGCTGTTGTTGGGGAAATAGTCGAGCGCCATCAGCGTCATCGGCGGCATCGCGGCGGCCAGCGCGAACGAGTACAGGAACAGCGGCAGCACGGCCCATGGCACCTCGGCGGCGAAGTAATAGTTGTAGCCGATGTTGGCCAGGGCCGCGGCCAGCATCAGGACGTAGCCGCTCCACACTAGTTGCTGCTGCGTGTAGCGGTGGGCGAACTTCGCCGACAGCGCCGAGCCAACCACCATGCCGCTGATCAAGGGGATGAAGAGCCAGGCGAAGGCGGTTTCCGGCAGGTGCAGGATGTTGATGACGAAGTAGGCCGCCGAGCCGATGTACAGGGCGAAGCCGCCGAAGCTCAGGCCGACGGCGACCGACAGCAGCAGGAATTGGCGGTGGCACAGCACTTTCCAGTAGTTGGCCGCGATGGCGCCGAAGTGGAACGGGTGGCGCTCGCGCGGCGCCAAACTTTCCGGCAGCGCGCGGTAGAACACCACCAGCATCAGCGCGCCGAAGCCGCCGAGGAACCAGAAAATCGAGCGCCAGCCCAGCGACACCTGCAGCCAGCCACCCAGCACCGGGGCGATCGCCGGCGCCAGGCCGAACACCATCATGATGTGCGACAGGATTTTCTGCGCCGCCGCGCCGGAAAAGCGGTCCTGCACGATGGCGCGCCCGACCACCGAGCCGGCCCCCGCCGACAGGCCCTGCAGCACGCGGCAGGCCAGCAGCCAGCCCAGCGACGGCGCGAGCGCTGCACCGATTGACGCGATGATGTACAGTATCAGGGAGATCAGTATCACCGGACGGCGGCCGAACGAATCGGACAGCGTGCCGTAGAACAGCATCATGAAGGCGAACGTGAACAGGAACACGCTCAGCGTCTGCTGGATCAGCAACGGGCTGGCGGAAAATTCGGCGGCAATCGCGGGGAAGGACGGCAGGTAGGTGTCGATGGCGAGCGGTCCGACCATCGTCAGCCCGGCCAGGATCAGTGTCAGTAAGAGGTTCATTGTTGGTGGCTGGTTCGTTAGCCGGGTATTTTACGCGAGCAAGGGATTTCCTGTCGGCCCAGGTCCGCCGCGCCGCCGCGGCGCGCGCGCGTCGATATGCGAATCGCGCATATCGATCAAGGAAACGCTTCGTTCCGTTTTGCCGCAGAGGTAATTAAGCTGGACCGTCCGTCTTATCGCCGGTGGCGCGTGGCGCCGCCTTTTGCCGCAGCAAGCAAGGGATATACATATGAAACTCGATACCTTTGATCACTCCAGGCCGACGCCGTCGCGCTGGAACCTGGGCGCGATCATCGACGGCTTGCGCATCTCGCGCGAGGCCACGCACAACATCCGCCACCACGGCCGGATCCGCGAACTGCCGTCGCGCGAGGTTCTGACCGGCATCGTCAACGGCCTCTCGGCGGTGCTGTTCCCGACCCATTACGGGCGCCCCAACCTGACCGACGAGAGCATCGACTACTTCGTCGGCGACACGCTCAACACGACGCTGAACCGGCTCACCGAACAAGTCCGGCGCGGGCTGCTGTTCTCGTCGCAGAGCGAGGCGCCGGACGGGCCGAACGACGCCGCGCTGGCCGAGCGCGCCGACGAGATCACGCGCGACTTCGCCGCCGGCCTGCCGGCGATCCGCGCGTTGCTGGTGTCGGACGTGCAGGCCGCCTTCGCCGGCGACCCGGCCGCCACCTCGGTGGCCGAGATCATGCTGTGCTATCCGGGCACCATCGCGATTCTGTACTACCGCCTGGCGCACAGCCTGCACCGGCTGGGCGCGCCGTTCCTGGCGCGCCTGATTTCCGACATCGGCCACTCGCTGACCGGCATCGACATCCACCCCGGCGCGCATATCGGCGCCAGCTTCTTCATCGACCACGGCACCGGGGTGGTAATCGGCGAGACCGCCATCCTGGGCCAGCGCGTGCGCCTGTACCAGGCCGTGACGCTGGGCGCCAAGCGCTTCCCGGCCGACGCCACCGGCGCGCTCGTCAAAGGCATACCGCGCCATCCGATCGTCGAGGACGACGTCGTCATCTACGCCGGCGCGACCATCCTGGGCCGCATCACGATAGGCGCCGGCTCCACCGTCGGCGGCAACGTCTGGCTGACCCAAAGCGTACCGCCGGGCAGCAACGTGTCGCAGGCGCAGATGCGCAACGACGACTGTCCCGAGCTGAAGTTTCGTGAAGCCGCAGCTTTAAAACCAACGGCGTAACCCCGGGGTTTGACCCGAATGCCGCTACGTTAAGAGTTTGTAGGTCGGCTGCGGGGGCCGCCGAGGCAGCGATTCAGCGTTCCGTCGCGACGCGCTTGGTCAACGCGTCGCGCGCGGCCGCGACATATTTGCGGCAAGCCTCAGGATCGACAAACGGATTCTTGCCCGCCTCGCGCGGCTTGGCCTGTTTAGTGAACAGCTCGGCGTCCGTATGCCCGGTCAGCATGATGTCGCAGGGCAGGGCGGCCAGCGTCGCGTAGCTGCGCTGGAAATCTTGCAGCGCGTTCGGATAGTCCTCGCTCGCGCCGAACTTGAAGCCCTTGTGCGAGTAAGGGTTGAGGCTGTCGGCGAATACCACGTTGGCGCAAACCTTGCCCTCGCACGACTTCCAGCTCCAGCTCAAGCCGCCGGGCGAGTGCCCCGGCGTGACATGCGCGGTAACCTCGATGGCGCCGGCCGCGATGGCCTCGCCGTCGTGCGCCAGGCGCATGTCGAGCACCGGCGCGTACGGCGTCGCCGCGCCGTATTGCGGATCGTCCGGCCCGACCTGGCCGGCCGCCAGGGCCAGCGCGGCGGACGGGCTGGCGACCACCAGCGCGCCGCTCAGGCGCTGCAACTCGGCGATACCGCCGGCGTGGTCGAAGTGCGCGTGCGAATTCAAAATCAACTTAATATCGTCGAGCTTGAAACCGAGCGCGCGGATGTTGGCGGCGATCATCGGCGCCGACTGCGGCAGCCCGCCGTCGACCAGCACATGGCCGGACGGCGACGTGATCAGCACCGAGGCGAGGCCCGTGACGCCGACATAGTAAGTGTTACCGAACACCTGGAACGGCTTTTGCGGCGCGTTCCATTGCGCACACAGCTCGCAGGCCGGGGCAGGGTCGGCCCGGCCGTGGGCGCTGGCGAGCAGCGCGGCGGCCAACAAGGCGCCGCGGACAAGGCGAAAACGTGATGAATGGGACATGGCGTGCTTCTCAAAGTTAGCGGTCGGGCCGGGAGTGCCGTATGCTGCCACGGAAGTGTCAATGAAGCAACGGCATAAGCTCACAGGCCAGATTTTGTAGTCGGGTTAGCCCAAGGGACGTAACCCGACTGGCGTCGGCAGCAGCAAACAACTCCCGGTTCGCCCAGGCCTTGTAATCGAACAGTTTGCCCATGAAATCGTTAGCTTGCATAGCATCCCTCTTTGAATAATCGGTAAACGCGTGTGCATCTTAGACTTTTCTGGATGAAATATTCGATCAAAATATAGCTATTTTTAAAAGATATTTTCTGTGACCTATGTCAGGTTGCCAGCCATCGTCGCCGCCAACTGGCGCGCCTCGGCCTTGGCCGCGTCCCTGGCCCCGGCGTCGACATCGCTTTCCACAATGGTTTTCTCGACAATCAGCGCGTGCACGTCGTCGACGCCGACAAAGCGCAGCCACGCCTCGACGTACGGCTTCTGGAAATCGAAGCGCTGCGCCGGCGTGCTCGAACCGGCCGAAAAATCCATTCCGCGGGCGTAGACGACGACGGCGCGCTTATCGCGCAGCAGGCCGCTCAAGCCGGTATCCGGGTCGAAAGAGAACAGGATGTCCTTTTGCGACACCAGGTCGATGAACTGCTTGAGCTTGTACGGAATACTGAAATTCCACAGCGGCACCGACAGCACCAGCACGTCCGCCTCGTGCATGCGCGCGGCCAGCGCGCCCAGCGTAGCCCAGGCGCTTTCCTGCTCCGCGCTCAACGGCGTGCCGCTCAAGCCGGCGTACTTTGCCGCCATCGCGTGCTCGTCGAACTCGGGCAGCGCGCCGTCCCACAGGTCGAGCGTGCTCACCCGCGCGTCGGGGTGCGCCTCGCGGTAGGCTTCAATGTAGGCGAGGGCGACCTCAAGCGACGCCGAGCGCTCTTTACGCGGCGAGCAGGCGATGTGCAGCAATGTGGTCATGCTATTTCCTTGTGGCGTGGTTGGAGAACGCCATTGAAACATAGTCTATTTCAAAATGTAAATTGAGTTATTATCGCCAATTCAGTTCAATTTGAAATATATGTTCGATACCGTCCTGCTCAAAACCTTTGTCGCCGTGGTGGACGAGGCCGGCTTCAGCCGCGCCGCCGAGCGCCTGCACCTGACGCAATCGGCCGTCAGCGGCCACCTGCGCCGGCTTGAAGAACAGGTCGGCAAGCCGCTGCTCAAGCGCACCACGCGCTCGCTCGAACTGAGCGCCGACGGCGCGCGCCTGATCGGCTATGCCCGCGCCATCCTGGCGCTAAACCGCGACGCCGCCGCGCAAATGGCGGGCGCCGACTACCACGGCCGCGCGCGCGTCGGCATCTCCGAGGACTTCGCCGACACCGGCGTGCTGCGCGCGCTGCACGCCTTCGCCGACGAATATCCGGGCATCGAAGTCGAAGTGCAGGTCGGCATACCCGGCGACCTGCTGCGGCAAATGAAGCAGGGCGCGCTGGACATCGTCGTCGGCTCGCAATGCGGCGGGCCGGAGCGGGGCCGCCTGCTGTGGCGCGAGCCGCTGGTGTGGGCGCGCGCGGCGCACGCCAGCGTGACGCTGCCGTCGCCGCTGCCGCTGGCGCTGTTTCCGGAGCCATGCCCGTACCGCGAAGCGGCGCTGGCCAGCCTGGCGCGCTGCGGCATGGCCCAGCGCACCGTCATGGTCTGCAACAGTATCGCCAGCCTGCGCGCGGCGGCGCTGTCCGGCTTCGCCGTGGCGCCGCTGGCCGCCAGCCGCCTGGGCGACGGCCTGGTGGCGCTGAAGGCGGAGCAAGGCTTGCCGCCGCTGCCCGACGTCGAGTTCATGCTGTTCGTCGCCGAGGGCGGCGACCGGGCGATGCTGGCGGCGCTGGCCGAGCGAATCGTTGACAGTTGCCGTCCCCTTGGCGCGATAAATTTGCAATAATGCTGACATCGCCGAATTTGATGATCGCCCAACATGACCCTGTTATCCGTCAATATCAATAAAATCGCCCTGCTGCGCAATTCGCGCGGGCGCAACTTCCCCGACGTGGCGGCGTTCGCCGCGCGCTGCCTCGACCTGGGCGCGCACGGCATCACGCTGCACCCGCGCGAAGACCAGCGCCACGCGCGCTATTCCGACGTCAGAGAACTGGCCGCCCTGTGCGCCGCGCGCGGCTGCGAATTGAACGTCGAAGGCTATCCGTCCGAGCAGTTCCTCGACGTGGTGAAAGCGGTGCGCCCCGCGCAGTGCACGCTGGTGCCGGACGCGCCGGGCCAACTGACCTCCGACCACGGCTGGGATATCGTCAAGAATGCCGAGTTGCTGAGCCGCGTGATCGGCGAGCTGAAGCCGTTGGGCATCCGCACCAGCCTGTTCGTCGACTATGATTATGCGCATTTCGAGGCCGCCGTCGAGGTGGGCGCCGACCGCGTTGAGCTGTACACCGAGCCGTACGCAGAGCACTTCGGCACCGCCGAGGGTGACGCGATCTACGCCGGCTTCGGCCAAGCGGTGGTGCGCGCGACCGCGCTGGGCCTGGGCGTGAACGCCGGCCACGACCTGAACCTGGAGAATCTGCCGCACTTCCTCGCCATTGGCGGCGTGTTGGAAGTGTCAATCGGCCACGCGCTGGTGGCTGAGTGTATCGAATCGGGCATGGAAAAGGTTGTTGGTCGCTACAGCGAGATCGTAGGTGGCCGCTAACGCCCCATTGCGGACGGTCACGGCCGCCATACTTGACGAGGCCGATCAGCCTCGCTACCCCCCTGTGTCAGGATAGATGTCGCGTCACTTGAATCACTTTAAATCTAACCGGGGGCGGAGCAAAGACATTCAGTGAAGCGCTACTCAGCAGAA
>NZ_JBJXIB010000085.1:0-25900 GCF_046115965.1 Janthinobacterium sp. CG_23.3
CTTTTTCTTCACGCCCAAACTAGGGAGGATGTAAAGGGAAGGACAGCAGAGTTGGTGGGTGAGGCGTGGTGGTGCTGTGGACGGGCTGGGGGGCCGCCCCCCCCCCCCCCCCCGCGCCGACGGCGGCGCCCGAGGCCGTCAACGAGAGCCCGCTGTCGACCAGCGACACCTACCAGTTGCGGGCGGCGATTGACCAGTGGATGGCGGCGTTGTCGGCGCGCCAGCCGAACGCCATCAGCGGCTACGTGATGAGCGACCTGCAGGGCGCGTTCCAGGGCGCGCCGGCCGACTACGACGCCGACGCGTTCGAGCGCAGCGTCAAGTTGAGCTTTGCCGGCGCCGCCGGGGCCGACACGGTCGACGTCTGGAGCAACGATATCGAGGAACTGGTCGGCTCGGGCGACATGGCGATGGTGCGCTCGACCCGCAGCTATACCCGCACGGCGGCCGGCGGGCGCGCCACCAGCGTCAAGATGCGCCTGCTCGAAGTCTACCGGCGCCACGACGACGGCAGCTGGCGCATGGCGCGCTTCTTCGGCTTCCCGGGATAAGAACAGGTTTTGCAGGTCGGGTTAGCCCAAGGGGCGTCACCCGACAACGTCGGCCAGGAGCGGCGCGTCTCGCTTCGGCCAACATTGTCGGATGACGCTACGCTAATCCGACCTACGACACCGCCCTGCGTAGCGGCGTGCGAACAGAGAATCCACCACACATCAGAGGATCAGAATACTATGAAACACCCAGCCATCCAACTCGCCTCGGCCCTGTGCCTGGCCGCCTGCGCGCTGAGCGCGCAGGCCGACTCCGCCGACGCCGCCGCGCCCGACGCCGGCGCCTTAGCCTTTCCGCCGCCGGCGTCGTCGGCCTGGCCGGTCAGCGCCAACGTCACGCT
The DNA here is from genome assembly GCF_046115965.1 of Janthinobacterium sp. CG_23.3. Lineage (NCBI taxonomy): Bacteria > Pseudomonadati > Pseudomonadota > Betaproteobacteria > Burkholderiales > Oxalobacteraceae > Janthinobacterium > Janthinobacterium sp. CG_23.3. Next base: position 893 of record NZ_JBJXIB010000085.1, read on the forward strand.
GGCCAGCCAGTACATCTCGCGCGGCTTCCGCCAGACCTGGGGCAAACCGGCGCTGCAGGGCGGCTTCGACTACGTCCACGCCAGCGGCTTCTCGGCCGGCACCTGGCTCTCCAACGTCAGCAACCGCTATATCGAAAACGGCACGCTCGAATGGGACCTGTACGGCGCCTATGCCGGCAGCGCCGGCGACCTCGGCTACAGCGCCACCGTGTTCTACTACCTGTATCCGGGCGCCGAATACAAGGCCAGCAGCACCAAGTACGATTACGGCGAACTGTCGCTCGGCCTGACCTGGAAGTTCCTGTACGCCAAATACAACTACACCTACACCAAAGACTTCTTCGGCATCACCAACGCGCGCGGCACCGGCTACCTCGACGTCGGCGCCAACTACGACCTGGGCGGCGGCTTCACGCTGAACCTGCACGTCGGCGACGGCCGCGTCGCCGGCGCCGGCAACGACATCTGGAACTGGCGCGACTACAAGGCCGGCGTCAGCAAAAGCTTCGCCGGCGGCTGGACCGGCGCGGTCTTCTACACCAAGGCCAAGGGGGCGACCAATGTGTATGATGCCTTCGGCACCGGCGTGGCCAATTCCGCCGGCGTGGTCGAGACCTCCAACCCGGCCGCCGGCAGCCTGGTCGTCTCGCTGAACAAGGCGTTTTAAGCGGCGCCGCCGCCGCATCCATCCCGTTGAAAGGACTACCCGTGACGCAATCCGTTTTAGCCAGCTACATCAACGGCGCCTACCGTCCCGGCGCCGGCGCCGCGCGCTTCGCCAACCTCAATCCCGCCACCGGCGCGCTGCTGTGCGAAGTCGAGGTGGCGCTGGAGCCCGAAGTGGCGCTAGCCATCGAGAGCGCCCAGGCCGGCCTGTTGGTGTGGTCGGCGATGAGCGGCGCCGAGCGCGGCCGCATTCTGCTGCGCGCCGCGCAGATCCTGCGCTCGCGCAACCGCGAGCTGGCCGAACTGGAGGTGCGCGACAACGGCAAGCCCATCCAGGAGGCCGAAGTGGTCGACGTCGCCAGCGGCGCCGACTGCATTGAATACTTCGCCGGCCTGGCCGCCAGCGTCCACGGCCACCACTACGGCCTGAAAAACGCCTTCGCCTACACCGTGCGCGAACCGCTCGGCATCTGCGTCGGCATCGGCGCCTGGAACTACCCGCTGCAAATCGCCTGCTGGAAGTCGGCCCCGGCCCTGGCCTGCGGCAACGCGATGATCTTCAAACCGTCCGAACTAAGTCCGCTGACGGCGGCCAAGCTGGCCGAAATCTACACCGAGGCCGGGGTGCCGGACGGCGTCTTCAACGTGCTGCAGGGCGACGCCCGCACCGGCCGGCTGCTGGTGGCGCATCCCGACGTGGCGAAGGTTTCGCTGACCGGCGCGGTCGACACCGGCAAGGCCATCATGGCCGCGGCCGCCGGCACGCTCAAGCGCGTGACGATGGAATTGGGCGGCAAGTCGGCCATGCTGGTGTTTGCCGACGCCGACCTGGAGCAGGCCGTCTCGGCGGCGATGCTCGGCAATTTCTACACCCAGGGCGAAATTTGCACCAACTGCACCCGCGTCTTCGTCCACGGCGATATTTACGACGCCTTCCTGGCGCGGCTGGTCGAGCGCACCGCCAAGCTGCGCGTGGGCGACCCGATGCGGCCGGACACGCAGGTCGGCGCGCTGATCTCGGCCGGCCACACGGAGCGCGTGTTGGGTTACATCGCCAGCGGCGTCGAGCAGGGCGCGCGCCTGCTGATCGGCGGCAAACGCGCCGCCGGGGAGGGCACCGGCGGCGGCAATTTCGTCGAACCGACCATCTTCGCCGACTGCGGCGACGACATGACCATCGTGCGCGAGGAGATTTTCGGGCCGGTGATGTCGGTGCTGCGCTTCGAGGGCGAGGACGAGGCGGTGCAACGCGCCAACGGCACCCGCTTCGGCCTGGCCGCCGGCGTCTTCACGCGCGACCTGGCGCGCGGCCACCGCGTCGCCGGACGCCTGAAGGCGGGCGTGTGCTGGATCAACAACTACAACATCACGCCGGTCGAAATGCCCTTCGGCGGCATCCGCGAGTCCGGCATCGGCCACGAAAACAGCCTGGTGACGATCGACCACTACACCCAGCTCAGAAGCGTCTACGTGGAGCTGGGCGAGGTCGCCTGTCCGTACGAGTAATCAAACCAAAGACTATCGAGCCAAGAGAACAGTATGCGCGAAGAATACGATTACATCATTGTCGGCGCCGGATCGGCCGGCTGCGTGCTGGCCAACCGCCTCACCGAGGACGCCGACGTGCGCGTGCTGGTGCTGGAGGCGGGGCCGGCCGACCGCAGCATTTTCATCCACATGCCGTCGGCGTTCGCCTATCCGCTGGCGAACGACAAGTTCAACTGGTTCTACGACACCGAGGCGGAACCCTTCATGAACCGGCGCAAGATGCACTGCCCGCGCGGGCGCGTGCTGGGCGGCTCCTCGTCGATCAACGGCATGGTCTACATCCGCGGCCACGCCTACGACTACGACGCCTGGGGCGCGCTGCCGGGGCTGGAGCACTGGTCCTACTTCGACTGCCTGCCGTACTTCCGCAAGGCCGAAACGCGCCTGAAGGGCGGCGACGACTACCGCGGCGGCGACGGCCCGCTGAAGGTGTCGACCGGCGCCTGCAAGAACCCTTTGTACCGCGCCTTCATCGAGGCCGGGCAGCAGGCCGGCTATCCGTACACCGCCGACATGAACGGCTACCAGCAGGAGGGCCTGGGGCCGATGGACATGACGGTCTACAAGGGGCGGCGCTGGAGCACGGCCATGGCCTACCTGCGCCCGGCCGCCAAGCGCGCCAACCTGGCGGTGGAAACGCGGGCGCTGGTGACGCGCGTGCTGTTCGACGGCGAACGGGCGATCGGCGTCGAGTACACCCAGGGCGGCCGCTTGCGGCGCGCCCACGCCGCCCGCGAGGTCATCTTGTCCGGCGGCGCGATCAATTCGCCGCAGGTGCTGATGCTCTCCGGAATAGGCCCGGCCGCCGAACTGGCCGCGCTGGGCATCCCGGCGCGGGTCGACCTGCCCGGCGTCGGCAAGAACCTGCAAGACCATATCGAAGCCTACATCCAGTACCGCAGCAAGCAGCCGATCACCCTGTACAGCGCGCAAAACCCGCTGGCCAAGCTGCGCATCGGCACGCAGTGGCTGCTGACGCAAACCGGGCTGGGGGCGACCAACCATTTCGAGGCCGGCGGCTTTATCCGCAGCGCGCCCGGGGTGCGCCACCCCGACCTGCAATACCATTTCCTGCCGATGGCGGTCAGCTACGACGGCGCCTCGCCGGCCTCCGAACACGGCTTCCAGGCCCACGTCGGGCCGATGCGCCCGACCAGCCGCGGCGCCATCACGCTGCGCTCGGCCGACCCGAAGGCGGCGCCGCGCATCCTGTTCAACTACATGCAGACCGAGCAGGACCGCAAGGAAATGCGCGCCGGCGTGCGCCTGACCCGCGAGATCTTCGCGCAGGCGGCGTTCGAACCGTTCCGCAACGGCGAACTGGCGCCCGGCGTGGCGGCCCAGAGCGACGCCGAGATCGACGCCTTCATCCGCGCCAACGCCGAAAGCGCGCTGCACCCGTCCTGCAGCTGCCGCATGGGCAGCGACCCGATGGCGGTGGTGGACGGCGCCGGCCGGGTCCACGGCGTGCGCGGCCTGCGCGTGGTCGACGCCTCGATCATGCCCAACGTCGTCAGCGGCAACCTGAACGCGCCGACCATCATGATGGCCGAGAAAATCGCCGATTTGATACGCGGCAGGGCGCCGCTGCCCAGCGCACGCGTGCCGGTCTACGAGGCGCCCGACTACCCGGCGCGGCAGCGCTGAGCGCCGCGCCCGACCGACCCATCACCGAGGAATAGCATGCAACAAGAAGCAATCGACGATAGCGAGATCGAAAGCGCCGCCGCGGTGGCGCCGGCGGCGCTGCTGGCGCTGCTGGACCGGCTGGGCCTGGAGCACCACGTGGTCGAACACGCGCCGGTCTACACCATCGCCGAGGCGCTCGCGCTGGGGCCGGTGCTGGACGGCGCGATGAGCAAGAACGTCTTCCTGCGCGACGGCAAGGGCCTGCGCCACTTCCTGCTGGTGCTGCCGCACGAGCGCCGCGTCGACCTGGCGGCGCTGGCGCAGGCGCTGTCGGTGTCGAAACTGAGCATGGGTTCGCCCGAACGCCTGCTGCGCCACCTGGGCATCACGCCGGGCGCGGTCAGCGTGTTCGCCGTCGTCAACGACCCGCGGCAGACGGTGCAACTGATCATCGACGACAGCATCTGGCGGGCCGCGCGCATCCAGGCCCACCCGCTGCGCAACACCGCCACGGTATCGCTGTCGCACGCCGCGCTGGAAGGCTTCCTGGCGCACCTCGGGCGCACGGCGCAAGTGATGCGCATCCCTTAACCGCAGGCCCAGTTGGCCGATTTCGTAGCTCGGCTTAGCGCGCACCGCGCGCGTAAGCCGACAATGTTGGCGATGACGGCACCCAAGTGCATGCAAACCCAGGGCAGACATCGCCCAGCCCCACCATTTCACCAGGAGCACCCACGATGGACGCCATCTTCACCGCACCAAAATACATCCTGACGCTGTCCTGCGCCAGCGCCCCCGGCCAAGTGGCGGCGGTGGCCGGCTTCCTTGAGGCGCGCGGCTGCTACATCGACGAGATCGCGGTCTTCGACGACAAACTGAACCAGCGCTTTTTCGCCCGCTGCGTATTCCACGCGGCGGCCGGCAGCACGCCGCCGCTGGCGCTGATGCGCAGCGACTTCAGCGCCATCAGCGAGCGCTTCGGCATGGCCTGGGACATGCGCGACGCCGCCGCCAAGCCGCGCGTGCTGATCATGGTGTCGCGCCTGGACCACTGCCTCAACGACCTGGTCTACCGCTGGCGCATCGGCGAGCTAAAAATGGACATCGCCGCCATCGTCTCGAACCACGCCGACCTGGCGCCGCTGGCGGCGGCGCACGGCTTGCCCTTCCACCACCTGCCGATGACCCCGCAAACCAAGCCGGCGCAGGAGGCGCGTCTGCTGGACATCATCGCCCACAGCGAGGCCGAGCTGGTGGTGCTGGCGCGCTACATGCAGATCCTGTCGACCGAACTGGCCGCCAGCCTGAGCGGACGGGCGATCAACATCCACCACTCCTTCCTGCCGGGCTTCAAGGGCGCCAAGCCCTACCACCAGGCCTACGAGCGCGGCGTCAAGCTGATCGGCGCGACCGCCCACTACGTGACGACCGACCTGGACGAAGGCCCGATCATCGAACAGGTGGTCGAGCGGGTCGACCACAGCTGCGAGCCGGACCAGTTGCTGGCGACCGGGCGCGACATGGAATGCCTGGCGTTGTCGCGCGCGCTGAAGCTGCAGATCGAGCGGCGCGTCTTCCTGAACGGCAACCGCACCGTGGTGCTGCATTAAGTGTGTCAATCCGCTGGCATCAAGCGCTGGCTGGACGCCTTAGGCTACAATCGAGGTACTTTGTAATGCACGGAGCGCAACATGAGCGAGACGACATTCACCTTTCGCGTCGATGAGTCGCTCAAGGAGCAATTCGCGACGGCGGCGAAGACCGGCGATCGCAGCGCTGCCCAGTTGCTGCGGGACTTCATGAGCGACTTCGTTAAGCAGCAACAGGAAGCGCCCGGCCATGATTCGTGGTTTAGACGCGAGGTGCAAATTGGCATCGACGCTGCCAATGCCGGCGATCTGATCCCGGAGGAAGACGTCGAAGCGGAGGCTGCCGCCTGGCGCGCAGAGACACGGCGCAGGATGGCCGGCACTGACTTGTGAAGTTGCTGTGGACTCGGCCGGCGCAGGAAGACCGAAGAGCAATTCGCGAGTACATCGCTAAATTCACAGTGTCCGCAGGATGTTGTAGTAACTCGATGTGCTAAGCATAAACGACAAGTGGCGATTCAAATCCAAAGCGCCCGTGGGCGGGGACTAAGCGACAGAGCAATGGCATCAAGCTCGTCTTGGGAGTCGATCGACAGGTCGCAACCTTGGGCATGTACTGGCGCAGCAAGCTTCCACCACCTGCCGATGACGCCGCAAACCAAGCCGGCGCAGGAGGCGCGCCCGCTGGACATCATCGCCCACAGCGAGGCCGAGCTGGTGGTGCTGGCGCGCTACATGCGGATCCTGTCGACCGAACTGGACGAAGGCCCGATCATCGAACAGGTGGTCGAGCGGGTCGAGCATAGCTGCGAGCCGGACCAGTTGCTGGCGACCGGGCGCGACATGGAATGCCTGGCGCTGTCGCGCGCGCTGAAGCTGCAGATCGAGCGGCGCGTCTTCCTGAACGGCAACCGCACCGTGGTGCTGCACTGATCGTTCCGGGTCCGCTGTTTATTGTCGTAGACAACATTGCCGGCTTCTTGCGTAAGCGTCAACATCGCTGTAGAATGCGAATCATTCTTATTTGCATATTCACAGGCGCCCGGCGCCCGGCGGGGAAAACGGTCATGTCCATCGCGGTCGCGCAGTGCGCGCTTCAACAGGAGCTGCAACAGTTGTATAGCAGCCACCACGGCTGGTTGTACGGCTGGCTGCGCAAGAAGCTCGGCTGCCCGCACCACGCCGCCGATCTGGCGCAGGATACCTTTGTGCGCATTGTCGCCTCGCGCGACGCGCTGCTGGGCGTACGCGCGCCGCGCGCCTTCCTCACCACCACCGCCAAGCGCTTGATGCTCGACCGCGCCAGGCGCCAGTTGATCGAACAAGCCTACCTGGCCGAACTGGCCGCCACCGCCGACGCCAACGCCGGTTTTCCGTCGCCCGAGGAGATCCTCATCGCCTTGCAGGCGCTTGAGCAGATCGGCGCGGCGCTGCGGGGCGTGTCGGCCAAGGCGCGCCAGGCCTTCATGCTGCATTACCTGGACGGGCAAACCCATGCCGCCGTCGCCGTCCAGCTCGGCGTGTCGACCAAGATGGTGCAAAAGTACCTGGTGCAGGCGCTCCTGCGTTGCCACCAGGCGCTCGCCGGGGAGGGCGCGTGAGCGGCGCCCGGCCGGCCGACGGCGTCGCCGAACAGGCCGCCGAGTGGATCGTGCGGCTGACGGCTGACGACCCGGCCGAGCGCGCCGCCGCCGCCGCCGGCTTCGCCGCGTGGAAGCGGGCCGACGCGCGCCACGCCACGGCGGCCGCACGCCTGGAGGGCCTGCTGGGCCAGATGCGCGGGCTGGGCGGCGCCGGTCACGACAGCCGGCCGGCGCGCGCCGCGCTGAACGCGCAGTTCGGCGCGCGCGCCAAGGTCGGCCGCGGCAAGCGCCTGGGCGCCGCGCTGGCGCTGGCGCTGTTGCTGGCCGGGCCGGCCTGGCTGACCATGCAAAGCTACCCGACGGCCTATCTGGCGGCCGACCTGCGCAGCGCCACCGGCGAGTGGCGCAGCCACCAGTTGGCCGACGGCAGCCGCATTACCCTCAACAGCGCCAGCGCCGTCAACCTGCGCTTCGACCGGCGCCGCCGCGCGCTCGAACTGGTGCGCGGCGAGGTGCTGGTCGAGGTGGCGCGCGAGGCTGGCCGGCCGTTCGTCGTCGAAACGGCGCACGCCAGCATCCGCGCGCTGGGCACGCGCTTCGTGGTGCGGCGCGACGGCGCCGCCACCGAGCTGACGATGCTGGAGTCTCGCACCTCGGTGCAGGCGGCCCGGCGGCCCGGCGACGGCGTCGTCGTCAGCGCCGGCGAGGCGGTGCGCATCAGCGCCGACGGCGTCGGGCCACTGGCGCGGATCGACGCCGGCAGCGTCGCCGAGGCGTGGCGCCAGCACCAGTTGGTGGTGCAGGAGCGGCCGCTGACGCAGGTGCTCGACGAGCTGGCCCGGCACCGCCCGGGCCGCATTCAGTACGACCGCCAGCGCCTGGCCGGCATGACGGTGACGGCGGTGCTGCCGCTGGACGACACCGACCGCGCGCTGCAACTGCTGCTGCACAGTTTCCCGACGCTGCGCGTGCGCACCATAAGCAAGTATCTGGTGCTGGTCGACTAGCGCCGGCCGGCAACGCTAAAAAGAAGCAAAGGCAAAGAGCCGGGGTCACACCCTAATACCGCTAAGTGAAGGATTTTCGTAGGTCGGGTTAGCCGGAACGGCGTAACCCGACTGGCGTCGGCAGCGGCTCGGCGTCGGATTACGCTGTCGCTAATCCGACCTACGGAATATCAACTTAGCGGCATTCGCGTCCGACCCCGGGGTTACGCCCTTGGTTTTGACGCATTCAACGCCGAAGCAGCATTCCCCTCCCTTCACTCCCCATCGCCCAAAAATATTTTCATCGGCAGGTTCCTGTTTTCCGTTTTCGCGCGTCAAGGTAGGTGAAAGCAAGGAAAGTGGACCGCGACGCACGCCCAGTGCTAGCCAGTGCCACCCGTTTGACGCCCGTCCAGGGCATGTACCCCATCTGATAGGAATGTGCTGACCATGTTGTCCAAACACGCATCTGTAGTTGCCGCCAGCGCGCCGAAGGCGCGCCTGATCCCGTTGGCCCTGGCCATCCACCTGGCCTTCGCCGGCGCGCTGGCGCTCGGCGGCCACGCCGCCGCGCAAACCCAGGCGGCGGCCGTCGTCCAGTACGACATCCCGGCCGGCCCGCTGGCGGCCGCCCTGAACCGTTTCGCCCAGCGCTCCGGGGTCGCCGTCGCGCTCGACGCCGACAAGGTGCAAGGCTTGCGCAGCGAAGCGCTGAAGGGCGGCTTCGGCGTCGAGGAGGGCTTCAACGCGCTGTTGCGCGGCAGCGCCTTCGTCATCGGCAAGACCGACGCCGGCTATGTGCTGGTGGCGGCGCCGAAGGGGCAGCCTACAAGCGCCGCCGCCGACGCCGCCAGCGGCGAAACCGTGCTGCGGACCATCCAGGTGACGGCCGCCGCCTCGCCCGACGAGCTGCCGGCGGCCTACGCCGGCGGCCACCTGGCGCGCGGCAGCGCGCTCGGCGTGCTGGGTAACACCGACATCATGGACGCGCCCTTCCACACCACCAGTTTCACCGCCAAGCTGATCGAAGACCAGCAGGCGTCGACGGTGGCGGCGGTGCTGCTGAACGACCCGTCGATCCGCGCGACCACGTCGGAGGGGCATATCTACGAGAACTTCAGCATCCGCGGTTTCGAGATCAGCAACGAAGACCTGGCCTTCAACGGCATGTACGGCGTGGCGCCGCAGGGCCACGTGCCGACCGAGTTCCTGGAGCGGGTCGAGGTGCTGAAGGGGCCGGGCGCGCTGTTGGGCGGCATGGCGCCGCAGGGCTCGGTCGGCGCGGTCGTCAACCTGGTGCCCAAGCGCGCCGGCGACAAACCGCTGCGCCGCGTCGCGGCCGACTTCAGCGGCGAGTCGCAACTCGGCGTGCACCTCGACGTCGGCCAGCGTTTCGGCCAAGGCCAGCGCTTCGGCGTGCGCGTGAACGCGGCCTACCGCGACGGCAAGGTCGGCGTCGACGGGCAGAACAAGGAGCGCAGCCTGGCCTCGGTGGCGCTGGACTACCGCGGCGAGAAGCTGCGGATGTCGCTCGACGCCTACAAGGACGGGGAGCACATCACCAACGGCAGCTCGTGGATGGCGACGTTCGCCGGGCCGGGCGTGAACGCGCCGCCGAAGGCGGGCACCAATCTGCTGCGCGGCATTTTCGGCAAGCTCGACACGCAGGCGGCGCTGCTGCACGCCGACTACGAGTTCAGCGACAGCTTGAACGCCTACGCCGGCTTGGGCGCGATGCGCTACCGCTATGCCGGCTACATCAACGGCACGCGCGCGCGCATCAAGAACGCGGCCGGCGACTACGACGGCCAGACCTACAACCAGCGCGGCTCGAGCGACACGGTGTCGGCCGAGGTCGGCCTGCGCGCGCGCTTTTCCAGCGGCCCGGTCAAGCACCAGATGACGCTCGGCGCCAACGCGATCCGGCTCGACGGCGGCCGCGCCACGGTGATGAACAGCCCGTTGTACAAGTCGAACATCTACCAGCCGGTGACGCCGCTGCTGGCCGCCACGCCGGGCGCGCCGCTGCAAAGCGGCGACGCCACCCTGTCCAGTGTCGCGCTGGCCGACACGCTGGCGTTCGCCGGCGACAAGGTGCTGCTGACGCTGGGGGCGCGCCACCAGCGGGTGCAGTCGGCCACGTTCGACGGCAAGGGGGTGAAGGGGCTCGAGTATGACAAAAGCGCGCTGACGCCGGCGCTGGGGCTGGTGCTCAAGCCGTGGGACGCGCCGGTGTCGTTGTACGCCAACGCGATCGAGGGCTTGAGCCAGGGCAGCAAGGTGAACGATCCGCAGTCGAACAACAACGGCTTCGAATTCCCGCCGTACAAGGCGAAGCAAGTCGAGGCGGGCGTCAAATGGGACCTGGGCCGTTTCGCCCACACCGTCAGCGCCTTCCAGATCAAGAAGCCGGGCGTGGTCTACGACGAGCAGAGCAAGCTGTATGGCATCGGTGGCGGCCAGCGCAACCGCGGCCTGGAATGGAGCGCGTTCGGCCAGGTCGGCGCGCAGCTCCAGTTGCAGGGCGGGCTCGCCTACACCGAGGGCAAGCTGACCTTCGGCGAGGGCAAGCCGAACAACGGCAACACGGCGTTCGGCACGCCGAAATGGAAGGCCAACCTGGGCGCCGAGTGGCAGGTGGCGGCCTTGCCGGCGCTGGCGCTGAACGCCCGCGCGATCTACACCGGCGCGCAGTTCGTCAACGCCAAGAACACCCAGCAGATCGGCAGCTGGACCCGCTACGACCTTGGCGCGCGCTACGCCGCCCGCGCCATGGGGCGCGACGTGGTGCTGCGCGCCAACGTCGAGAACCTGTTCGACAAGAGCTACTGGGCCGGTTCGTTCAACGACGGCTTCGTCACGCAGGGCGCGGCGCGCGTCTTCAAGCTGGCCGCCGCGACGGACTTTTAAGCGATGGCGGCGTCGATACCTCCGCCTCCGGGCGCCGGCTATCCGGTGCTGTACGCGCTGGACGGCAACGCCGCCTTTCCCAGCCTGGTTTTGATGAGCCGCACGGTGGCGCGGCAAGGCCACCGGCGTCGAGCCGGCGCTGTCGCGCGGCCTGGCTTTTTTCCTGGAGAAAAAATAATGGATCCTTGGTTCGTCTGGTTGGCGCTGGCGGCCACCTGCGCCGCCTCGCTGTGCCTGTATTTGGCGGCGCCGCGCCAGCAGTGGCTGGCGCGGCCCTGGCCGGCGTTCGCCGGGCGCCTCGCCGGCGCCGTGCTGGCCCTGGCCGCGATGCTGCTGTGGCTGCGGCTGATGCACGTCGCCACCGCCATTTTCACGATGCTGACGCTGACCATGTTGTGCTGGGTCGCGTTGCCGTACCTGGCCGCCTGGCGCAATCTGCGCAGGGGGCGCTAGCGATGGCGACCATTCGACTCGACTGGTGGAGCAAGAGCGTCGCCGGCGTCGTGCTGGGCTTCGGCCTGGCCATCTCGCTGTGCGGCCTGTTCGCCTGGCTCAGCCCCGGCGGCCCGGCGGCGACCAACAAGTATCAGCTGACCATGTGGCTGGCGGCGCCGGTCTGGGCCAGCGTGCTCAGTTTCGTATTCCTGTTCCGCAGCGGTGCGCGGGCCTGGCTGTGGCTGGGCGGCGCCAACGCGCTGGCCTTCGGCGGGCTGTTCGCCTGCCGCCATTTTCTTTCCTGAGGCGTCGATGCGTACTGAAGTGATCCGTTTGTATAAAACCGTGCATACCTGGACCGGCATCGTCAGCGGCCTGTTGCTGTTTATCGCGTTTTACGCCGGCGCCATCACGATGTTCGAGGAGCCGCTGGCGCGCTGGGCCTCGGCGCCGACGCGCTTGAGCAAGCCGACGCTGGCGCAGGCCGACGCCTTGATCGCGCAAACGCTGGCGGCGCGCCCGGACGCGCGCAAGGAGTTCACGCTGCACCTGGGCGAGGCCGAGCATCTGCCGGCGCGCCTGACCTGGCAGAAGGGCCGCGGCGACCGCGCGCCGCTGTCGGCCAACCTGGGGCCGGACGGCGCGCTGCGGGTTGAACGCCTGCATCCGTCCGGGCTGGCGCAGTTCGTCGATACGCTGCACCGCACCGGCGGCGTTCCCGGCGACCCGGAGCTGGGCGAGCACTTGATGGGCGTCGTCAGCCTGCTGTACGCGGTGGCGCTGGTGTCGGGCGTAATCATCCTGCTGCCGTCGCTGGTGAAGGACTTTTTCGCGCTGCGGCTAGGGCGCAACCTGAAGCGCATGTGGCTCGACGCGCACAACGTCGTCGGCATCGCCAGCCTGCCGTTCCACCTGGTGATCGCGCTGACGGCGGTGACGTTCGGCCTGCACGACCAGTTTTACGACGTCCAGGACAAGCTTATCTACAAGGACGGGCTGGCACCGATGATGAAGGCCGGCAGCGCGTACTCCGCCATCGCGCCGGACGGCGGCCGGGCGCCAATGCTGCCGGCCGCCGCGCTGCTGGCGCGGGTCGGCGCGGCGTCGCCCGGTTTCGCGGTCGCGGCGCTGCATTACCGCGCGCCCGGCACGGCCGGGGCGCAGGTGCGCGTGGCCGGCCACGACGGCCGCTATATGACGCGCGCCGAAGGTTTCCTGGTGATGAGCGCGGTCAGCGGCGAAATCGTCAACACCGCCTACTTCCCCGGTGCGCAGGGCACCTGGTCGGCGCCGGTATCGGCGTTCTTTTCGCTGCACCTGGGCAGTTTCGGCGGCGAGACGGTGCGCTGGAGCTATTTCCTGCTGGGCCTGGCCGGCGCCTTCCTGTTCTATTCGGGCAATCTGCTGTGGGTCGAAACGCGGCGCAAGGCCGCGCGCAAGAACGCCGGGCCGGTGGTCCAGCAACGCTCGGCGCGCCTGCTGGCGGCCGGCACGGTCGGCGTCGCCGTCGGTTGCGTCGCCGGCATTTCGCTGGCGATCGCCGCGTCCAAATGGCTGGAGGGCAGGGTGGCCGCGCCCGACGAATGGCACCGGCGGATTTACTACGCCGTCTTCGTCGCCAGCGTGGCCTGGGCCTTCCTGCGCGGCGCCGGCAACGCCGCGCCGACCCTGCTGCGGCTGGCGGCGGCCGGCACCGCGGCGATTCCGCTGACCAGCCTGCTCGCGTGGGCGATTCCCGCGCTTAACCTGTGGGCGCATGGCAGCGCGGCGGCGCTGGGCGTCGACGTGGTGGCGGCGACCGGCGCGCTGGCGCTGTGGTCGATGGCGCGCGCCTCGGCGCGGCGGGCCGCCGCCGGCCCGTCCGACAGCGTTTGGGCCGGTGCGCCGATGGAGCTGCCGGTCGGCAACGAAACCGCTATATCGAGACCTGATCCCCGTTTTGTAGCGTGACGGTGTACTTTCCGTCTTCGCTCCAGCCTTGTCTATTGAGCCAGCACCATTTCTTTCTTGCGCCACTGTTCCCACAGCTCTGCCACCGGCTGCCCGTACGCGGTTTGCAGGGCTAGCCCCACGTTTTCGCCTTGGCGCATGAGTTCGAGCGCGTGTGCAAAGCGTGGCGCGCTTTCTCTGAGGTAACTGACGAACATCGCTGCTTGTCGGTAGTAGGCTGCCCAGCTTAAGCTGCCGCGTTGGGCGGGGTTGAAGCAACCATTGTCCAACGCTGGTTGAAAAGCCTGACCTTCACGCAGCAACTGTCGCGCCTGCGCGTCGCTGACCTTCTCCGCACCACCACCGGAGCTGGCCACTGCCATCCCTTCCAGCCACCAGCGCGGCGCGCACCGCTGGCCGTGTTGGAACCAGAATATGTGCGATAACTCATGCGTAAAAATTGGCAGACCGCTGTCGTTTTTCAGGAGCCGAACGGCGTTCAGGATGACAGTGTTGCCGCCTTGTCCAGTTTCGGCGCTGGAGTCTGCGATCATTACATATTTGGCATAACAAGCCTCGCTCGCACAGACATATACGTTGGGAGACTTGAAGCCGGCGCCGTGTGTGTGCTCAATTGTTGTTTGTGCTGCGGCATATGCCTGCTGCAGCTGTTGCGCCAAAGCCAGTGTTTGCCCTGACGCCGTGCTATCCACGTGCACCAAAGACGCCGTCGAAACATCGTTGAATCCCGTGAAAGGTCGGATCTGTAGCATGCCAGCCTTCATCCAGTTGGAGCAACCCGACATTGCCAGGCAACACAGCACCGCGATGGCTGCGCTGCCGCGCCAGCGACTTGGCTGGCACATGGCCGCATCCTTCAGAACTCTCAATTCTTGCATTGTCATGCCTTTTTTTTTGGCTGTTCAGCCTGTTTGGAACGCGTTGGCGCAGTACAGAGCACCCGCGCGGCGGACTTTCGACCTATGGCAAGCAGAATACTATGCCGGAAGTCGGCGCGCAAAGCTCGGCTGTCCGCTTGCGGTCGATAGCTGACCAACCATGTGCCATGCCCGCCGTCCGACCTCAAGCACACCTGGGATGCTTACGGATAGGCGAGCCATCGCCACAGTCGTTCCAGCGGGCCTTGCTGCCAATGTCGCAGCCAGCATTGGCACAGCGCGCGTTGCAACAGAATGATCGACATGGTCAGTGGAATCAGGGCGGCGAATGGAAATTCGCCCATCCATCCCAGCCCATAACCATAGAACAAGAGCAGCGCGATGACGCTTTGCGAGAGATAATTCGTCAGCGGCATACGCCCCAATGGAAGCAGCCATGCGACCATCGCGCGCCAGCGGGGCGCCTGCCACAGACGCGCGATCAGCAGCAGATAACACAGCGCCAGCGTGGTGCTGCCGGCGTGGTACACCAGCGACTGAAACATGCCCAGCGCGCCCTCGGAGCTGGGCGAGTGGGTGTGCGCCTTGATTGCCGCATAGACCGCGCTACACACCAGGCCGACCAAGGCAAGCGGCCATGGCGAGCGCGCGCGGAGGAATGTCGGCTCGTTCAAGCGGGGCAGTATCTCGCGCGCTATCCAGAAACCGAGGACGAACTGTCCCAGCACTTGGAACGGCCGTCCGGACTGTAAATAACTCATCGGGCGCGTAACGGCGTTGACCATGTTGGAGGCGAGTATTTCCAGGCCATTGTTCGAACTGCGCATCTCGAACAGCGATCTCCCGGCAAAACCCCAATGCGTCTTCAATTGCGTTTGCAACTGGGCCAACGATTGCCAGAACGGTTGCTCCGACGTCAAAAAATGCCCGGTCTGTATCGCCAGCGGCATCAGTAACAAGCCGCCGATCCACCACAGCAGATGGTGGGACTTCAGCGTGCGAAAACACAGCAAGAGCACGCCCATGACACTGTATAGCGTGAGGATGTCGCCATACCAGATCAGGAAGAGGTGACTCAGCCCGAACAAACACAGGGCGGCCATGCGACGACACCAGAACCCGGCAAAAGGTGCCGACAAACGTTCTGCCTTGCCTGCCTGCAAACCAAATCCTATGCCAAAAAGCACGGAAAACAGTGTATAAAACTTACCCTCGACGAAGCAGTCGACCAGGAACAACACGATGCGATCGGCGACCGGCCACGGCAGGGCGCTAAGCTGATCCGGCGTCATCACGTATAGGCCGGCGAAGCTCACCAGGTTGGCGACGCAAATACCGATCAGCGCAAAGCCACGTACGCAATCGAGCAAGTCGATCCGCTGCCCGGCGGGAGTTGGCTTGAGTGTGGCGCGCATGCGTCGCTGCTCAGAAGTCGAACTTGACGGTCAGGTCGACGCTGCGAGGCGATCCCAATATCAGCTGGTTGGCGGCGCTGGGACCGCTCCACGTGGCGTACAGTTTGTCGCCAAGATTGCGTACGCGCAAAGTGACCAGTGCCTTGGGCAGGCGATAGCCCAGATAGGCGTCGGCCAAGGTGTAGCCGTTGATGCGCACCGTGTTGGCGTTGTCGGTGTACATTGCGCCGACATGACTGAGACTGGCACCGGCCGACAAGGGCAGGCCGGCAAAGCGGTAATCGGCCCACAGGTTGGCGGTGCGCTCGGGCACGTTGGTCGGGACATTGCCGATCCGCGATACGCCTCCCGCCTCTACCAAGGTATCGAATTGCGCTTTGAGGACGGCGAGGTTGCCCGACAAGCTGAATTGCCGGGTGGCGCGCCACGCTGCGGAAAGTTCCATGCCCTGTGACGAAACTTGGCCATTATTCACGGTCAAAGTAGGGATGACGGCATCGCGCGAGAGTATGTTGCTTTGCTCGATCTGGTAGACGGCGGCGGTCCATTCCAGTCGGGCGTCCGGCAGGCTTTGCTTGACGCCCAGTTCCACTTGCCTGCCGCGTGTCAGCGGATATTTGGCATTCGCCGCCGATAGCAACAGCAGGTTGGAGGTGCCTGCCGCCGCCGCCGCGTCGGCGATTTGCGCATATAGCGCGGTCGCCTTGGACAGGTCGTACACGGCGCCCAAGCGCACCGAATTGGCGCTGTAGTTTTTCGTGAATGCGCTGTTGGCGCCGGTATTGAGGTCGGCGATGGTGCGCTCTAAACGAATCCGGTCGTGGCGCAGGCCGGTTACCAGCGTAAACTGGGCGCTAAGCTTCAGCGCGTCTTCGACAAACATCGAGGTCACCGGGATCGTTGCCGTCATGTCGGTGCGATTGCCGCCGCCAAGCATGAGCGCCGGATCGCTATTGTAGAAACCGACGAGCGGATTCAATGGATCGACCGGCGCGGCCACCAAACCATTGGAAAAACGGCGCTCGGTCGAAAAATCAGTGTGGGTGTATTCCAGCCCGGCGACAAAACGGTTTCCCATTCCGGCGACCTTGCCCTCATGGCTCAGATCGAGTCGGTTGCCCCAGACTTCATGATCGTGTCCGACATCCACCTGGTCGCGATCGATCATGCCGGAACTCTTGTTGAACACGGCCTGTTCGGCGTTGCGCCAGCGGCGGTGGGCGTTGTAATAGCTGAAGTCATTGCGCAATATCCAGGCATCGGATAACTGCCAGTTCAGGCGCGCGCGCGTCGACAGGCTGTCGGAATCCATGCGAGCGTCGGCGACGTTGTAATTCCGCTTAGCCATGCGGCGGTCGATCACCCGGCCGTCGCTGGTGCGCACTACCGAGGTGGCATTGCCAGCCGCAAAAACGCCGCTCACCAGCGGCGTGCCGTTATAGGCTTCGACGTCGTCGCGCAGATAATCGAGCGACAGGTCCAATTTGATACGCGGCGCCAGTTCGAAGGCAAGGCCGGTGGTCAGGTGATCGAGTTGCTGGCCACCGCGATCGACATGGCCGTCGGATTGCTGGTGGCTGAGATCGAAGCGATAGGCGGCGGTTTCTCCCAGTGCGCCGCCGTTGCCGATGGCGGCACGCGAGGTGTTGAAACTACCGTAGGAAATCAGGGCTTCCGAGCCGGGGTTGCTGCGATCGGGCTGTTTGCTGACAAAATTGACCGCGCCACCGATGCCGCCTTCGCCATACAGTACCGACGCCGGACCCTTGAGTACTTCGATGCGCGCGTAATTCCAGCTGTCTTGCGGCCGGCTCGACATGGTCGGCGTGGAAATGCGCACGCCGTCGAACAGGTAAGTGACGAAGCCGCCGTTGAATCCACGCGTGGACGCCAGCCCTGGCGAGGACGGGCTGCCGCCGACGCTGATGCCGACCGCGCCGCGCATCGCCTCTTCCAAGGTGCGCGCACCGCGCTGTTGGATCAGGTCTTGGCCGATCACCTCGACCGAGGCCGGGGTCTGGCGCAGGCTCAGGCCGAGCCGCGAGCCGACCGCGGCCGGCGCGTCCTGCGTCATGCCGCGCTCCAAGTCGGCGCTGACCACGACCGTTTGCAGGGCGGCCTCGGGGGCCGCGGCATGGGTCTGCGCTAGCACAAGCGCGGGCGACGCCATGCACGCCATGGCGACGGCCTGGCCAATGCGTCGGCGATGAGTGGAGAAGGCGGGAGTTGATGTACGGAAGGCGGACAGCACGGTAACGGGGACGGGTTTGCGAGACATGGCGTTCTTTCAGCGTTTCATGTTTAATGATAATGGTATCTCATTATCGTAACATGAAAAAATAGCTGTTCAGCAATTTATCGCCCGAGAACGACGCCGGAGCTGTCTTGAAGACGGTGCTTCGACTATCATGACTACCTTCTAGAAAGACTGAAAAACCGGGACACCAGCGCAATGGAACGATCAACACGGCAACGCACCGCAATCTCCGCCATCATCGACGCGGCACACAGGCCCCTTTCGCCGCAGGAAATTCTGGACGGTGCGAGAGACGCCGGGACCGCTGTGGGCATCGCCACGGTGTACCGCAACATCAAGTTGCTGGTGGACGAAGGCGCCATTCAGGTCGTCGCCCTGCCGGGAGATAGCCCGCGCTACGAATCGACCGGACTCCGGCATCACCACCATTTCCAGTGCGGCGTGTGTAAGAGGGTGTTTGATGTGGACGGCTGCCCGGGCAACATGACGGGCTTGGCGCCGAAGGGCTTTACTGTCGAGCGACACGAATTGACGCTGTATGGGCAATGTGCTGACTGTGGCGCCGGCGCACACTCGTAAGCCGGTCGCCGCGGGCTAGCGCCTATTTCGCCAGCGCCGGCGCCAGCTTGATGAATTCCGGCGACGCGCGCAGGCGGCCGATTTCGCTCCAGACCGCGTTGACGTAGGCCGGGTGGGCTTGCTGGAAGTCGCGGTTGAACGCCAGGTACAGCGTGAACGACAGGAACGGCGCCGGCAGCAGCTCCAGCTCGCCGGCCATGTCGCCGTTGGCCAGCTCGTTGGCGGCGGCCAGGCCGTTCATCACCAGCAGGTCGCCGCGGCCGACCAGCAGCTTGCGCAGCAGCGATTCGTTGGCCTGCGCGCCCTCGTCGCCCTGCACGCCCAGCTTCGCCAGCTTTTCCCGCACCGAGACGATGCCTTTGTTAAACATCACGGGCGTGCTCAGCGCGCTGAAGGCCTTGCCGTCCCAGTTGGCTTTGCTGCCGATGCGGCGCAGCACCACCATGGTGACGGTGCCGACCGCCTTTTGCGTGTCGACCTGTCCCTCGCCCATCGGAAACGCCATTGACGCCGCGTATATGGCCGACGGCGGCAGGGCCGCGTCGTAGGCGCCGGCCATCACCCCCTCGGTGCAGCGCAACCACGGCACCACGGCAAACTGCACCTGGTCGCCTTGCAGCGCGAGCGCCTTGCGCACCAGCCATTGGCCCTGGCCGTCGTGGTCGGTGAAGGTCAGCGGCGGGAACGGGTTGGTGGGAATGCACACGCTGACGGTGCGCGCCAGGCAGCTCGCCGACAGGCCGAGTACGCCGCAGGCCAGGGCAAGGCGGGACAATAGCGGGCGGGCGGGGCGTTGAATCATGGTGGGTTCTGGGGTGAAAGGGGCGGCGGCCCGGCGGCCGTAATGCCGCCAAGCAAGAGCATTCTACCGTGCCGCCCGAGCCACACGCCTGAATCGCACTGCCGCGGTGCATGCCACTGTGGCGTGGCAACCACGGCGACGTTTTTGATCGTATACAAGTCGCTTATGGGGCGCTGCCGCCGAAACCCCCACAGTATGCTCTGGAGGTCTGCATCGTTTCCGCAAGACACTCTTGCACCATCGACGGCAACGGTGGATATTCATGGTTGTAGTGATAAGGGGAAGCAAATGTTTAACAAGTGCCATCAACGATGGCGGACACTGTGCCCGGCCTTGGTGCTCGGCCTTTCCTTCGCGGTTGCGCCGGCGGCCGGCGCCGCCGACGGCAAGGCGCTGCGCATAGGCTGGACCGCCTGGTCGGACGCGGAAGCGGTCACCAATATCGCCAAGCAGGTGATCGAGCAGAAACTCGGTTACAAGGTCGAGCTGGTGATGACCGATATCGGCCTGCAATACCAGGGCGTCGCCAAGGGCCAGCTCGACGTCATGCTGATGTCCTGGCTGCCGACCACGCACAAGGCTTACTGGGACAAATTGTCGGGCGAATTGGTCGACATGGGCGTGCTGTACGACAACGCCAAGCTGGGCTGGGCGGTGCCGGCCTACGTGCCGGAAGCGCAGCTCAACAGCATTGCCGACCTGGGCAAGCCCGAGGTGCAGAAGCAGTTGAAAAACCAGGTGCAGGGCATCGATCCCGGCGCCGGGCTGATGAAGGCGTCCGAGGGCGCGCTGAAGAGCTACAAGCTCGACAACTACAAGCTGCAGACCGGTTCCGACGCGGCGATGGTGATCGCGCTCGACCGCGCCATCAAGCGCAAGGAGTGGATCGTCGTCACGACCTGGACCCCGCATTGGATGTTCTCCAAATACAAGCTGCGTTATCTGCAAGACCCGAACCAGGCGCTGGGTGGCGCCGAGGCGATCCACGCGATCGCGCGCAAGGGTTTCGAGCAGGACTTCCCGAAGGCGGCGGCGTTCATCAGCAATTTCAAGATTCCGCTGGCCGACCTGGAGGGAATCATGTTGCGCGCCAAGGACACGTCCTACGAGAAGGAGGCCACCGCCTATATCAAGTCGCATCCGGACATGCTGGAAAAATGGCTGAAGGATGTGAAGTAAGCCGGCGTTCGTGAACGCCATTTTGCCTCTGTACATAAAGGAACCCTGATGAAGCCGAAATGTAGACTCTCTGCGCTGGCCGCCGCGCTGGCGCTCGCTGGCGGCGCCCACGCCAGCAACGTCACCGTGTATGGCAACCTGGACGCCGCGGTGCGCCATTCCACCAATATCGACGGCAATAACAAGGACGTGACGGAACTGGTGTCGGGCGGCTTGACCGCCAGCAAGTGGGGCTTCAAGGGCAGCGAGGATCTGGGCGGCGATCTGCGCGCGGTGTTCCAGCTGGAGTCGGGCATCGGCATCGACACCGGCCAGGGCAAGCAGCAAAACGTCGGCTCCAACACCTTGTTCGGGCGGCAAGCGTACGTCGGCCTGACCGGCGACTTCGGCAGCCTGACCTTCGGCCGCCAGTACAACGCGCTCAACGTCGCCTTCGACTACCAGCCGATCGGCGGCATCTACTATTCGGACCCGTTTTTCGTCGGCGGCGACAATTTCTTCATGGGCTATCGGATCAATAACAGCGTGGTCTACGCGAAATCGTTTGGCGCTTTGTCGGTGCAGCTCGATTACGGCTTCGGCGAACGCGGCGGCAGCGGCCGCAACGGCGCCACCTACGGCGCCAGCCTCGCTTACGTAACCGGCCCGCTCAACCTGGGCGGCGCCTATGAACAGGCCAGGGCGGTCGACGGCGCCACCACCGCCAAGACCTGGACCGGCGGCGGCGGCTACGCGATCGGCCCGGCCAAGCTGTACTTGGGCCATCTGCACAACCGCGAAGAGGGCGCCAGCGAGCGCAGCCGCAAGATGACGTTTGGCGGCGTCAGCTACCAAGCGACGCCGGCGCTGAGCCTGTCGGGCGGCTATTACAGCTACCGCCAGTCCGATTGCGCCGGCGTCTGCGTCGTCACGCCCGGCTCGGCCAGCAACGTCTCCGGCGGCATGGGCTCGAACGCGGCGACCGGCTTCGCCACCGGCGCCGGCCGCGGCAAGGCCGACATCGTCGCGCTGGTCGCCAATTACGCGCTGTCCAAGCGCACCAGCGTTTACCTGGAAGCGGACCGCACCGACGCCAGGGACGGCGCCGCGCGCGACGACGTCAATTACTGGTGGGGCGACTCGCCCCGGCTAAGCAAGCTGCGCCGCACCGGCGTGATGGTGGGCCTGCGCCAGTCGTTTTAGTGTCGATTGAGCTTTCCCTCGCCCCGTCCAGGACTCTCCAGCCTGGACGGGTTTTTTGCGTTGGCCTCAATCAAGCGATACAAACCTGCCTATCACCTTGTTTTTGATGAAGACAGCGAGCCTCGATGGCAGCGCGACGTTCAAGATGGCGCGCATGGTGCCGGCGGCGTAATCGTTGCTGGTATGTACCAGGTAAGCGCCCTGGCTCTTTCCTGCGCGAGCACGCTGTCGATGGCGACGCATAATAAGGCACAGCGATTGAAGGTGGTAATCACAACGGAAACGCGCGGTGCGCGGCTTGAGCAGACCATTTCCCCTCCGAAAGTTTTCCCACCTGTCCACTCGCCGCCGGCATTCGCAACGAGGTAGTCATTTCCGATGATTTTGTCAGGTTCCGGCACCTCGTAAAGTGATATGGCTCAACGGGCCGGGAACGGCGCCGCCTGTATCGGCGCAAATCGCTTGCGCTCGCCCCCGGCCGCGCGGCTGACTCCGCGTCCGCCAAACCCCGCCGCGAGGCACGCCGCGCCGCCGCGGCTTTCCCGCGGCGACAAGGCGCCATCGCGCGTGTCGGATTTGTACAAGTCGTAGTCCTTTGCAATCAATTTTGTCGCCATCGGAAATTTCATAATGGAGTCACGATTCAACGCTAGGGAACGCATAATGGCAAACGATACCTATTCACTGTGGCGCCTGATTAAAGAGGGTTTCAAACAGAACGAGAACTGGACGCCGGCCTGGCGCAGCCCGGAAGTGAAGCCGTCCTACGACGTCATCATCATAGGGGCCGGCGGGCACGGGCTGGCCACCGCCTACTACCTGGCCAAGGAGCACAAGCTCAAGAATATCGCGGTCATCGAGCGCGGCTATCTGGGCGGCGGCAACACCGCCCGCAACACCACCATCGTGCGTTCCAACTACCTGTGCGACGAGGCCTCGAACCTGTACGAACACTCGCTCAAGCTGTGGGAGACGCTGTCGCAGGAAATCAACTTTAACGTGATGTTCAGCCAGCGCGGCGTCTTCAACCTGGGCCACACGCTGCAGGACATGCGCGACATCGAACGCCGCGTCAACGCCAACCTGCTCAACAAGATCGACGCCCAGGTGCTGTCGGCGGACGAGGTCAAGCGCCGCATCCCGCTGCTCGACACCAGCGCCAACGCGCGCTATCCGATCATGGGCGCCAGCTTCCAGGCGCGCGCCGGGGTGGCGCGCCACGACGCGGTGGCCTGGGGCTTCGCCCGCGCCGCCAGCATGCTCGGCGTCGACATCATCGAGCAGTGCGAGGTGACCGGCCTGGATATCGAGGCCGGCCGCATCCGCGGCGTGCAGACCTCGCGCGGCGCGATCCGCGCCGACCGCGTCGCCTGCGTCGCCTCCGGCCACTCGACCACGCTGGCGAAGATGGCCGGCATCCGCCTGCCGCTGGAAAGCCACCCCTTGCAGGCCTTCGTGTCGGAGTCGCTCAAGCCGATGCTCGACACGGTGGTGATGTCGAACGCCGTGCACGGCTATGTCAGCCAGTCCGACAAGGGCGAGCTGGTGATCGGCGCCGGCATCGACAGCTACCTCAGTTACGCCCAGCGCGGCAGCCCGCACGTCATCGAGCACACCGCCGCCGCCATCCTGCAGCTGTTCCCGATGTTCTCGCGGGTGCGCATGAACCGCCAGTGGGGCGGCATCGTCGACGTCTCGCCGGACGCCTGCCCGATCATCGGCAAGTCGCCGGTCAAGGGCCTGTACTTCAACTGCGGCTGGGGCACCGGCGGCTTCAAGGCCACGCCCGGTTCCGGCCACGTGTTCGCCCACACCATCGCCCACGACCAGCCGCACCCGCTGAACGCGCCGTTCGCGCTGGAGCGCTTCCACACCGGCCATTTGATCGACGAGCACGGCGCCGCCGCCGTCGCGCACTAGAAGAACGAACAGACTGAGAGGAGTAGCCATGTTTATTTTGCACTGTCCACACTGTGGCGAGGCGCGCGAGGAGGAGGAGTTCTCCAACGCCGGCGAGGCCTTCATCGTGCGCCCGGGCGCGCCCGACAGCGCCAGCGACGAGGAGTGGGGCGATTACGTCTTCATGCGCAAGAACCCCAAGGGCTGGCACTGGGAGCAGTGGCTGCACGCGGCCGGCTGCCGCAAGGTGGTGGTGGTGAAGCGCCACACGGTAACCCACGACATCGCCGGCTGTTGGACGCTGGCCGAAGCCAAACCCCTTTATCTGCAGGAGCAAGCGTGAATTCGCACCGCGTCAACCGTCCCAACGCGCGCATCGACCGCGCCACACCCCTCTCGTTCAGCTTCGACGGCAAGCAGATGCAGGGCTACGCCGGCGACACGCTGGCCTCGGCGCTGCTGGCCAACGGCGTGCGCATGATCGGACGCAGCTTCAAGTACGGCCGCCCGCGCGGCATTATCGGCGCCGGCGCCGAGGAGCCGAACGCGCTGGTGCAACTGGAGCGCGGCGCCGCCACCGTGCCGAACGTGAAGGCGACCCAGGTCGAGCTGTACGCCGGCCTGCAGGCGTTTTCGACCACCGGCTGGCCCTCGCTGAATTTCGACGCCAAGGGCATCATGGGCCACGCCGCGCGCTTCATGCCGGCCGGCTTCTATTACAAGACCTTCATGGCGCCGGCGAAGATGTGGCCGCTGTACGAGGACCTTATCCGCCGCGCCGCCGGCTACGGCCGCGCGCCGGTCGAATCCGACCCCGAGCACTACGACCATCTGCACCACCACGTCGACGTGCTGGTGGTCGGCGCCGGCGCCTGCGGCATCTGGTCGGCGCTGCTGGCGGCGCGCGCCGGGCTGCGCGTGATGCTGGTCGACGAGCAGGCCGAGATGGGTGGCTGGCTGCTGACCGACCACGAGTTGGGCATCGACGGTTACGCCGCGCTGACCTGGTTGCGCGCCTGCGTGGCCGAACTCGACGGCCTGGCGAACGTCAAGCGGCTGGCGCGCACCACCGCGTTCGCGCTGCATGACCAGCAGCTGGTGCAGGCGGTCGAGCTGATCCAGGACCACGTGGCGCCGGGCCGGCGCAAGGCCGAGCTGCCGCGCCAGCGCCTGCACAAGATCCGCGCCACCCAGGTGGTGCTGGCGACCGGCGCCATCGAGCGCCCGCTGGTGTTCGGGAACAACGATTTGCCGGGCGTGCTGACGGCGTCTGCCGGCCAGACTTACTTGAACCGCTACGCGGTGCGGGCCGGCCAGAAGGTGCTGGTGCTGACCTCGAACGACTGGGCCTACGGCGCGGCGCGCGACCTGGCGCAGGCCGGCGCGCAGGTGACCTTGGCCGACACCCGCGGCGGCGGCGCCCTGGGGGGGGGGGGGGGGGGGGGGGGAGGAGGGGGGGGGAGAGGGGGGGGGGGGGGGGGGGGGAGGGAAGGCGAGGGGAGGAGTGGTAGAACGTGGAGA